>CAMCQH010000001.1 GCA_945877035.1 uncultured Clostridium sp.
TACATGAATTATATGCTATTTCTTCATATCCACATTCATCACATACATATTTATGTGCTCCCATTTTTTCCGTTTTACAATTTTTTATTGCTTTTATTGTACTCTTTTTGTATCCTACTATTTTATGGCTATTTTCATATTCCTCTAATCCTTTATTTAATATTTCTTTTATTTTCTCCATTTTATTCCCCTTTCATTAATATATCTAATGGACTTTCTAGTCCTATATCTATATTCGCCACATGTACATATTCCATTGTACTTCTTATATTGCTATGTCCCATTAATTCCTTTACTTGTATTAATGTTGCTCCATTTTCTATTAAATTTGTTGCATAACAATGTCTTAATGTATGCATTGTTACTTTTTCATTTAATCCTGCTTTTCTTCTATATTTTCTAAAATTTTCTCTTATTACTCCTACTGTCATTGGTTCATCTAATTCTGTTAGAAATATTTTGTCACTTTTTACGGGTTTTCTATATTTTTTCCAATATGTTCTCAACATTTCTAGACTTGTCTTTGATAACATTGTATATCTTTCTTTATTTCCTTTTCCTTCTCTTACAAATATTCGCATTTTCTTACTATCTATATCACTTATATGCAAATTTACTATTTCTCCTATTCGTAAGCCTGAACCATATGCTATCATAAATATTGTTTTAAATTTGTAATCATCTACACAATTAAAAAAAGTACTTAACTCTTCTTTCGTTAGTACTTTATATACTGTTTTTTTCTTTTTTCTCATTGGCAATTGCTTTTTATTTATTAATTTGTTCATTGTTACTTCATACATAAACCTTATTATACTATTATAATAATTTACTGATCTATCTGATAATTTTCTTTTGTTTATCAAATGTTCAAATAAAAAATTTCTTAATTCTTCTGTTGTTACTTCTTCTATTGGTTTATTAAAATATTCTATTATTTCTTTTCCTTTGTGCATATACGAATAATATGTGTAATGTGAAAAATTTCTCATTTGCATGTCTTTACTCATTTTCTCTAACACTTGTTCATTTGTCATCAAAAATACCTCCTATATATTATATTTGTAACTCTTGGTTACATAATTATATTATACAGAAGGTTTTATCTATTTTCAATATTTATCTCTTATTTATTTATACCATTGCTGCTTTGCAGCAATTTAGTACATTGTATATATAAAATAATTTTTTTTATAAATTTTTTTCATAATTTTAATTTTTGAAAATGTGACTTTTTAAACATTTACACCAACACCGCACGGAAACCACTATCGTAAAGAGGCTCTCCATTGGTAATACCGAAGGCAAATGCACCCGCAAGAGAACTATAATTGTAACCGCCTCCGCGAACGAAGAACGGATAAGACGCGACCGGAAAGCCAGAGTAGTCTCCATTCCAGCTAGTTGAATTCGCTCCTGAAGTTGATGTTTCTAATATTGCATCTCCATATCTACTTGATTTTAGTCCTAAATATGTGTTATAATTATTCGTATTACTATCACTTGAGTTATATGGATATACTGTTGCATATTCAGTACTTGTTGTGCTTAATGCATATGAACTTCCATATGTTGATCTATTTGAACTTCCACTAGTATTTGTTATATATCCTGATGTTCTTTCCCATACACAACCGTTTAAGTCATATACTCCTGTTATGTTTGCAGTACTGCTACCTTTTACTCCTACTGCTGTATCATTATATGGTTTTCCTAATGTTGTTGTTTTATCTCCTGATGTACCATTTATACACATTCCTGTTATAGCTATTCTCCATGGACTTGATTCAGCTGTATAATAATTGTTTAAATTTACTTCTGTTCCACTCCTTCCGCATGAACTTTGAGTTAAGTAAGCAACAGCTCCCCACTCACTATTTTTCATCATATGGCTATCTGTTTCTGTTTTTGTTGAATTTAACCCGTAAAAGCTACTTGCATTTTTTATTTCTTGTGATAGTGTGTAACTATCTCCTGTTGATATATTGTTATATGCATATGTTAATGGCTTAAATACTGGGTATGACATTTTTGGTTTTGATGATAATGTTTGTGATAAAGCATTTGTTGTATAACTACTGTTATATGATGTATAATTTTTATCTGAATATACTACTGTATCACTACTATTTGATATTGTTGTTGATAATGTTCCTGCATTATTTGTTATTGTATTTGCTTGGAATCCTGCTGGATATTTTGCAACCCAGAATCCTGGTATTTCTGCCTTCCACTCACCATTAGTATAACCAGTTGAACTTCCATTTTTAAATGCTGGGTGTATATATGTGTATTCTGAATCTACTGTTGTTTGTGTTGTTGGTATGAATTTTACGCTTATTGTTGATGCTGTACTTGTGTATGGTGTTGTTATTTTATATTCATATCTTGGTATCCATACCCAATAACTCCCATCTTCTGTTTTAGCATTTGCCCATTTTTGATTAGCGTAATCATACCAATTATCTTGATTATCTACTGTTACTGTCACTTCATTTCCTGAAGCATCCCAATATATTCCTGTCATTCCTTCCATTAATTTTGGGCTATTTACATTTTTACTGTTATTCCAACTTCCATTTGCTAGCAATGTTCTTGTATCTTCTGTTGTTCCTCCTGAATAAACATCTGATACTTTTATTGAATAGTTTCCAAATTCTGCTTTTGTTGTTAATGTTAATGTTGATAAATCTTCTGGTAATGTTTCTGGTACATCATCAAAATATTTACCTAATATTTCTATCAACTCTCCTTCTGTTATACTTCCTAATGGTGGTTCTAATTGTTTTTCATAAATATCCAATGATATTTTTTCCTTTATGCTTGCTATCTCGGTCTTTTCTTTTGCTTCACTCGCTTTTCCAAAGATTCCTTGATTTGTTATAGCTTGTATTGATATCCCAGCTAATATCAATAAAACTATGATTGTAATCACTAACGCCACTAGCGTTATTCCTCTTTGCGTATTTTTCTTCATTTTTCTTTTTCCTCCTCTTTTGAATTATTTTTATACATACTTCTACTATAATAATATCTCATTTTGAGATATTATTCAATATATTTTTTATACTTTCCTTAAATGTCATATTTTTGTAATATTTTTGTAATGTTTTGGTAATAAAAGTGATATTTTTATCTCGTTTTGAGATAATGTGTACAGGTATAAAATTTTTATTTTATATTATATATAACCTATCTGTACTTGTAATATTCATAGGTAAAAATTAATTATGTGAGGACTGATATAAATGAGATTAAGAGATTTAAGAGAAGATAATGATTTAACACAAGCAACTGTTGCAAAATATTTACATTGCGCACAAAATACATATCATCAATATGAATCTGGTAAAAGGCAAATACCTTTAAATTTATTAGAAAAACTTGCATTATATTATCATACTTCTGTTGATTATATACTTGGATTAACAGATGATAACAAAACATACGAAGCACCAAAGATGAAAGCTTAAAATAAAAAATCAAAACATAAAAAAGGGATTTGGAGTCCTGTAAAGTGGACCCATAATCCCTCTTTTTTATTTTACAACTTCAACATCAATATTTAAAGTTTCTCCATTAATATTTGTTTCAGTATATTCTGATCTTTCTGCACCATAAACGATATTTAATGCTAAAGTATCATGTTTAATTAATTCAGCATTTGCTTTAATTACATTTTCAAGCATTTCATTTCCAGATACATAAAGATTAATTTTATCTAAAACTTCAAATCCTTTGTCTTTTCTCATATTTTGAACTTTTGATAATACTTCTCTTACATATCCTTCTTCTTTTAGTTCTTGTGTAATATGTGTATCTAAAACTACACCTATTTCACCTTCACCAGCGAATGCAAAACCTTCTTTTCCATTCATTGTTATAAGTAGATTTTCTGAATTTAAGCCGATTTGTGTATCATCTATTTCAATGTATTCAACTCCACCGTTTTTTACTGTGTTTGCTAAGTCCATTTGATTTTTCTTAGCAATTTCTTCTTTTATTCTAGGAATTAATCTTCCATATTCTTTTCCTAAAACTGGTAGATTTGGCTTAATTTCAAAGTTTACGTAGTCTGACATTTCTGCTCCTAATTCTACTTTTTTAACATTTAATTCTTCTTTTAACATGTCTTCGTAGTATTCTGGCAAAGTGTCTATTGATATTAACATTTCTGATAGTGGTTGTCTGTTTTTGATATTTACTGAATTTCTTGCACTTCTTCCTAATTTAACTATTGTATATGCTAAATCCATTTCTTGTTCTAATTTAGCGTCTACTGCTGAAACATCATATTCTGGCCATGTGCATAAATGAACACTTTCAGGCGCTGTATTGTCTAAGTTTACTACTAAATTTTGATAAATTTCATCTGTCATAAATGGTACAAATGGTGCTGATATTTTGCTTAATTTTACTAATACTTCATATAATGTTACATATGCACCTATTTTGTCATCTGTTAGTTCTTGACTCCAGAATCTTTCTCTGTTTCTACGTACATACCAGTTTGAAAGTTCATCTGTGAAAGCTTCTATTTGAAGCGCTGCACTTGTTATATCATATTTTTCTAGTTTTTCATCTACTTCTTTTATCAATGTATTTAATTTTGAAATTATCCATTTATCCATTACATTTGTTGGTTTGAAGTCTTTATAATTTAATGGATTAAATTGGTCAATTTCTGCATATAGAACGTAGAATGAATAGACATTCCATAATGTGCTTAAAAATCCTCTTTGTGTTTCTTGTACATTTTCTAGTCCTAATCTTGTTGGTAGCCATGGAGCGCTACATGTATAAAAGTGCCATCTTGTTGCGTCTGCTCCAACTTCGTTTAATAATACCATTGGGTCTACACCATTACCTTTTGATTTAGACATTTTTTGTCCTTTTGAGTCTAAAACGTGTCCTAAAACTATACAGTTTTCAAATGGTGTTTTTCCAAATAAAGCTGTTCCCAATGCTGTTAATGTGTAGAACCAGCCTCTAGTTTGGTCTATTGCTTCTGAAATGAATTGTGCTGGGAAGTTTTGTTCAAATAATTCTTTATTTTCAAATGGATAATGTAATTGTGCAAATGGCATTGAGCCAGAATCAAACCAACAGTCAATAACTTCTTTTGCTCTTGTCATTTTTTTACCACATTTTGGACATTTTAAATGAACATCATCTATATATGGTTTGTGTAATTCTATATCTTCTGGGCAATCTATTGCTTTTTCTTTTAATTCTGCAATACTTCCAATGCATTCTTGATGTCCACAATTTTCATCTTCACAAGTCCAAATTGGAAGTGGTGTTCCCCAATATCTATCTCTTGAAATTCCCCAGTCAATTACATTTTCTAAGAATTTTCCAAATCTTCCTGTTCTAATTGTATCTGGATACCAGTTTACTTTGTTGTTATTTGCAACTAATTCATCTCTTAATTTACTCATTGCAACAAACCAGCTCTCTTTTGGATAATAAAGAAGTGGTGTGTCACATCTCCAACAGTGTGGATATGAGTGTAAATGTTTTTCTTTACTGAATAATTTGTTTTCTTCAGCTAGCCATTTACAGATATCCTCGTTACAGTCTCTAACAAATCTACCTGCCCAAGGTTCAACCTCTGGTACGAATTTTCCTGATTTATCTACTAAATTTACAAATGTGATTCCATTTTGTTTAGCAACAAGGCTATCATCTTCACCATATGCTGGTGCAATGTGAACTATTCCTGTACCATCTGTTAGTGTTACATAATCACCATGGATTACTTCAAACGCTTTTCCATCTACTTTTGCAAATGGCATTAATTGTTCATATTTTGTTCCTAATAATTCTTCACCTTTAAACTCTTTTACAATTTCATATGGTGTTTCTTTTAAAACTGATTCTATTAAATCTTTTGCTAATATATAATTTTCGTATTTTGGTTCATCATCTGTTCCAATATTTGCCTTAACTTCTGCATATGTGTAAGATTTATTAATACATAGTGCTAAGTTTGAAGGCAATGTCCATGGAGTTGTTGTCCAAGCTAGTATATATGTGTTTGGTGTTGTAACTTCACCTGCTATATTTTGACCTTCTGGAACTTTAAATTTAGCAACACAAGTTAAATCTTTAACATCTTTATAACCTTGTGCAACTTCATGTGATGAAAGTGCTGTTCCACATCTTGGACAATATGGCATAACTTTATGGCCTTCATATAAAAGACCTTTTTTCCATAACTCGCTTAAAGCCCACCATACAGACTCAATATATTCATTATGGTATGTTACATATGGATTATCCATATCAACCCAGTAACCAACTTTGTTTGTCATTTCTTCCCACATATGAACATATGTAAAAACACTATCTTTACATTCTTTAACAAATGTTTCTACACCATATTCTTCAATTTGTTGTTTACCAGAAATACCAAGTTTTTTCTCAATTTCAAGTTCAACTGGAAGACCATGAGTATCCCATCCAGCTTTTCTAATAACTTGATAACCTTTCATAACTTTGTATCTTGGTATAATGTCTTTCATAACTCTTGTTTCGATATGACCAACATGAGGTTTTCCATTTGCTGTTGGTGGGCCATCATAAAAAGTAAAATACCTTCCACCTTTGTTCATATCAAAATTTTTCTTGATTATGTCTTTTTTCTTCCAGTTCTCTGCGACTTCTCTTTCCATTCCTACAAAGCCGTCTTTTAATTCAACTTTCTTGTACATATTCTTTCCTCCCTTTGTCCCAAGAGGGACGGTTCTTTTTGGGACATTTTATTTAATGTCCCATTGGTACCTGTCCCTTTTGGGACATTCGCAAAATAAAAAACTAGCCATCATGCTTTTTTAGCATAAGGGCGAGTTTTTATCTCACGGTACCACCTTATTTATTTATCATTTTTTAAATTGATAACATCTTCATTATCTTTAACGCAGATTTACGGCTAAGCTTACTTTTTTCTGCTTAGCAACAGTTAGGTGATAACAAATTATTTTTACTTACCAAATTTTCAGCTTCCTTTGGCTCTCTACAAGTTATTTTATAATTTGTGTTGTCCTTACTTTTGTTTTTCTTTTTAACTTGCATATTATTATATCACAATTTTTTGCAATTTCAAGTACTTTTTGATTATTTTTTCTATTTTAAAAAGAGGTGATTTCTCACCTCTTAAGATTAATTCATTATATATTTTAATGTCATTATATCTGTTTAAATAGCCAATCAATTCCCTTACTATTTATAGTCTTTTTATTGAATTGTTTAGCTTCCACATCATCAGCCCATAGATATGCTAAAAATGTTAAAAGTAAAAATACAAAATCTATAGCCATATTCATACATAATTTATTAAACAAATATGCATAATCTGGTGTTAATGTTAATGTTTGTATTGTATGTATAACTAGGTCTATCACAAATGCAAATAGTGGTATTGCTACTATTAGACTTCTTTTTAATTCTTGTGATAAGAATATTAATAAAACTGTAGCAACTAATACTAAAAATAGTGTTAATAAATTTGTTAAATCAAATATAAACATATTTTTCATTTCCTTTCTTTTCTTTCGTTACTATAAATATAATATCATTTTTTAAATTTTAATTCAATATTTTTTCGGTTACATTATTATTACATTTTCATTTCAATTATATTACATTTATTTTAATTTTTCTTCTATTAAATCAGCAATTTCTCTTGCTTTTTTAGTTATGTACTCTTGGTCTTCTCCTTCTATCATAACCCTAACTAAAGGTTCTGTTCCTGATGGTCTTATTAGCACTCTTCCGTTTCCTGCAAATTCTTTTTCTAATTTATCTATTGCTTGTTTTATTTCATCATCTTTTTCATAATCATATTTTTTATCTGAATTTACTTTTGCATTTATTAATACTTGTGGATATAGTTTTATTATTTCAGCCATTTTTGATGCTTTTTCATTTTCTTCTAAAATTGCTTGTATCAACATTAATGATGTTAATATTCCATCTCCTGTTGGATTATAATCTAGTAAAATCACATGTCCTGATTGTTCTCCTCCTAGATTATAGCCATCTTTTAGCATTTCTTCTAGCACATATCTATCTCCAACTTTTGTTTGAATTAACTCTAGTCCGTTATCTCTTGCGTATTTGTGTAGTCCTAAATTGCTCATAACTGTTGCAACTACAGTATCTTTAGCTAGTTTTCCTTTTTTTCTTAGGTAATTTGATACAATAGCCATTATCATGTCACCATCTATTTCATTACCATTTTCATCAACAGCTAAACATCTGTCTCCGTCTCCATCATATGCAACGCCTAAGCTTAATTTATTTTCTACTACAAATTTTTTCAATGCTTCTAGATGTGTTGAACCACATCCATCATTTATATTTATTCCATCTGGTTTGTTATTTATTATTTTATATTTTATTCCTAATGCTTTGAAAACTTTTTCTGCAACTACTGATGTTGCACCATTTGCTGTGTCTACTCCTACAACAAAATCATCTCTGCTTATTTTTTCAATAATATCATCAAAGTTTTTTCTGAAGAAATATACATATTCATCTAGTAAATCTAATCTGTATTCAGATACCCCTATTTTATTACTTACTGCTGTTAATTCATCTATTTTTCCTGAATCCATTACTTCTTCTATTTCTTCTTCTAGACTATCTGGTATTTTCATTCCTTTATTGCTAAAATATTTTATTCCGTTGAATTCAAATGTGTTATGTGATGCAGATATTACAACGCTCGCATCTGCTTGCAATTTTCTTGTTAAATAAGCAACTGCTGGTGTTGGTATCACTCCTAATAATTTTACATTTGCTCCATAACTTAAAAATCCTGCTACCATTGCACTTTCTATTAGAGTTCCTGATATTCTTGTATCTCTTCCTATTAATATCGTTGGAGTATGATCTGTATGTTTTGATAATACATATGCTCCTGCTTTTGCTACTTTATATACTAATTCTGGTGTAAGTTCTGTATTGGCAATTCTTCTTATACCATCTGTTCCAAAATATTTTCTCATCGCTAAACTTCCCTTCATTTTTTTAACTTTTTTCTCCATCCCAATGCATGAGTCATCTGTAACAAAGCAGAGCTTTTAACAGCTGACTCATCCCCAAAAACATAAATTGAAAAAATGTCCCAAAAAGAACCGTCCCTAATGGGACATTATTTTTTTAAATGCATCATTAGTTTTTCTTTAAATGTTAATGAAAATTCTTCAGGCTCTTCTATATCAATTCTTTTATTAGCCAAAACTAATTTAGGATTTGTTGTTGTAAGTTTTTCTAGTTTTTCCTCTCCTATAATTTTTCTTATTTCTTCTAAAGCTTGTGGAATTTTCTTGTATATAGAATTTTGTCTATGTACATCACTTCCTAAAAAGTGTATCATGTCATTTTCTAGGAATTTTTTTACTATCATTTTAGCATTTTCACCATATTGTCCTAGAATACTTCCATAATTTGCTTGCATTAACACTCCTTTTTGAATTAGGTCATATATAAGTTCTGGTTCTTTTTGAACAAAACTATATCTTTCTGGATGTGCTAGTACTGGTACTAATTTATTCTCTTGCAAAGAATATATGACATCATATAAATTCATTGGTTCTGCATTTAATGGCATTTCAAATAAAACATAACTTGTATTATTAATTGTTGATGCTTTCCTATTTATTAATAGGTCCATTATATTTGCTGATATATAAATTTCATTACCTAAATATAAATTTGTTTCTATTCCTTTTGCCTTTAAACTGTCACTTATTGCTTTTACCCATACATCTCTTTCTGGTGCATCTGTTTCATAATAATTTTCTATATAATGTGATGTTAGTATTATTCCTTCAAATCCTGCTTCTTTTGCTTCTTTTATTAGATTAAATGTTTCTTCTACACTTCTCGATCCATCATCAATATTTGGTATTATGTGTGTATGAAAGTCTATCATTACTGTTCTCCTCTTCTCCCTTTAGTTTGAATCATTTTTTTCTTTTTCTAAATATGAATTTATTTGATTCAATATATCTTTTGTTCTCTCATCTATATTGTCATTTTTTTCTTTTTTTCTATTATTTGTTTTTTCAGTCTCTATTTTTGCACTTGTTTCTACTTCTTTGTTATCTGTACTTTCATTTTCTTTTTTTGTGTTTGTTTTTTTCTTAACTGTTTTGCCTGTTATTTTATTTGAAGTAGTACTTGCTTTTTTACTTGCTGTTTTGTATTCTGTTTTATTTTCATCTATTTTTTTCTCAATTGCAAATTCTTCTTTATTTACATCTTTTCTTGTTATTCCGTCTAACTTTTTATTTGTTTCATCCATATTAGACTTAATTGTTGAACCACTTGTTGATGCATAATAGTAATTTTCATTGTATTTCTTTACAGACACTGGCATTTTATTTACAACTACTCCAGCTAAGTGCCCACCTACATTTTGAATATTTCTTATTATTTTTTCTAAATTATCTTTTTTAGTTTCCTTATATGCTGTTACAACAACTGTTGAATCCACTATTCTAGATAAAATTATTGCATCTGTAACTAGTTCACATGGTGTTCCATCTATTATAACTATGTCACATACTTCTTTTAATTCATCTAATAATTTAATCATTTGTTCAGAAACTAATAATTCTGATGGATTTGGTGGTATATTTCCTGCTGTCATTATTAATAAATTTTCTACTTCTGTTTTTTGTATATATTTTGATATATCTATTTCATCAGGATTTTTTTCATCCATCCCAGATAGATAGTTTGAAAGCCCTGGTCTTGGTGATGCTCCAAATATTGTATATTGTCTACCTTTTCTCATATCTGCATCTATTAAAATCACTTTGTTACCAGCTTGTGCAAATGTTACTGCTAAATTTGAAGAAACCCAGCTTTTTCCTTCACTTGGAAATGTTGATGTTATTAATAATGTTTTCAATTTTTTATTTGTGCTCATAAATTGTATATTTGTTCTTAAAGTTCTAAATACTTCTGATACCGGTGATTTAGGATCTCTATGAACTATTAATTCTTTCTTTAGTTTCATTATTTTTTCTTACCTCCTTTTGTTTTTACAGGTTCGAAATTGTATAATGGTATTGATGCAAGTACTGGTACTTTGAAATTTTTTTCTACTTCTTCTGCTGATTTTATTGTTGTATCTAGCATGTTTGCAATTATTACATACATTACTGCTACAACGGCTCCAACACATGCAAACATAATTACATCTTTTGTATGATTTACATTTGATGGTGTTGTGCTTATTTCCGCTTGGTCAACAATTTGTACGTTATTTATTTTATATATATCTGCTACTCTTTGCATAAAAACTTTTGCTGTTTCATTTGCTACTTTTTCTGCTATTGTAGCATTTTCATTTGTTACTGATATTCTTATTATTTCTGTATTTTTTTCTTGACTTACTGTTATATTCTTTTTTAGTTCTTCTTCATTTAAATTCATTCCTAAATTTGCTATAACTTGTCTTAATACACTTTTGCTTTGTACAAGTGTACTATATGTTGATACTAATTTTGAATTTAATGTTATATCTGTTGCAGTTATTGTATCTGTTGTGCCTGTTGTGCTATCAGATTTTGCTAATAATAATGTTGTTGATGATGTATATACAGGCGTTACAAATCCCATTGTGTAAATTATTCCGACTGTTATAAATATTGCTAATATTAGTATTATTGTTAGTTTTCTATTCCAGAATAACATCACTAATTCTTTTAAATCCAATTCTTCCATTGTTTTTCTCCTTTTTTTTCATATGTATTTATTTTATCATATTGTTATTTTTGTATCAAGATATTTAAAATATTTTTCCTTTGTTATTTTTTTCTATTAATATTAGTAATTTTTACATTAAATACATGTATTTGATAAAATCTTGTTTAGCTTTCTCATTGTCTGTAACATATAAATATGCTCCATTTTCCATAATTTCTTTACTATAATCTAATGCTGGCAACATTACTGAAGTTATGTTATTTAGATACTCATCTTTATTTGATATAAATTCTGGAAGCATAGTCATATATTTTCCAACATTTATATTTGTTGTTATTTGTCCTAATATCATATCTATATTTGCAGATATTTCTGATAGACTTCCACTTGCAATTTTGTTCATCATTGCTATAAATACATCTCTTTGTCTTCTTGTTCTTCCATAATCTCCATGTTCACTACTTTTATAACTTGTTCCAGACATTCTTTCTTTTACATATGCTGCTGCTTGTTCACCAGTTAAAGTAACTTTTCCTGCTCTTGTAACTTTTTTTGTTGGCTTACCTGAAAATTCGTAGAACATGTCTACATACTCGTTTATCCATTTAACTTCATCTTGTGTGATGTTTAGTTCTACTCCACCTAATTCGTTTATAATGTCATACATTGCTGAGATATTTATTGTTACATATTCTTTTAAGTTTAAGTCAAATGTTTTGTTTATTGTTTTTAATGCTAATTGTTCTTTTCCTTTTGCAAATGCATAATTTATTTTGTATCTATTTTTTTCTCCATCTATATATGCTGCTGTATCTCTTGGTATGCTTATTAATTTTATGCTTTTATATTTTGGATTTACAGATACAATTATCATTGCATCACTATTTCCTCCATATGTGTTGTCCATGTCTTTTGAGTCTGAACCTAATAACAATATGTTTATTACTTTGTCGTAATCTTTTTTGCTTAGTCCTTCTATTTCACTTTGTAAATCTTCATTTATTTCTAGGTCTGTGTCGTCTACTTCTTTAAAGTTGATTTTAGAAAGTTTGTCGTTTGCCACTTTTCCAATTAATATTCCTGCAGCTATTATGATTATTAAAAGTAATATTAATATTACTTTTAGCCATATGCTCATTTTCTTTTGAGCGTGTTTTCCTTTTTTTGCTGTTTTTTGTGTTTGTTCATTTTTTTCTTTCATTTCTTTCTCCCTTTTTTCTTCGTTTATTATTTTTATAACACTAAAATTATATAATAATCGTTTTAGTATTTCAAGCATTTGGGCAAAAAAATAACCCAAATTATTAAACTTTTTGGGTTTAATAATTTGGGATGCGTTTTTATAGATTATTTCCTAACTATCAAATTTTAGAAAAGCTTTATTCATTTTTTTAAATTCATTCTTATCAATATTTACATTCTTACATTTTCCATATTTATCTATGTATTCAATTCTTTGTTTTATAATATCAAGAAATTCTTTTCCACTTAATTTTTTACCTTCAAATGCAATATATTTATTTAAAGTTTCAAAATTATCTAATAAATACATAGTATCTAATTTTGCAAAAGATGGTTTTGGTAATGGAGAATAATTATTAATTATTATATTTGAATTATAAATTAATTTATGCTCTTTTCCTTTAATACTAGAAACATTAATCATTTCTATTTTGTTATTTGTTACATCATTTTTTGTTACTAACATATATCTATTTTTTGTTCCGCACTTCTCCACCATCTAGTTTTGGTGGAATAAATCTTAAAAACTGTCCTTCTGATATATTAATAATCTTCGCCATCCTCTGTTGTATTTTTTGAAATTTCATAAGCATTTATAACCTTTTGTACTTTATAAAGTTCTTTTTCTAATTCTTTATATGGAACAATAGATTTGTTTTTATCATAATGATTTTTTATTCCTGATTTTTTAAAATATTTTTGCCAACAATCGAATTCGTGAGACATTTCTGATAATTCTTCTGCAGAACATTTTCCAAAGATTTCTTTTGTAAGTTTTAAAGCTTCTATAATATCAGTTGGTAATTCTAATTCATCTTGTGATTCTATTTTCAATTCACTATAAGAATTTAAATACTCTTTTCTTACTTTTTCCAATACCATACCATTTTCAAAAGCATTAAATTTTTCTTTATACATCAATTTACCATTATTTTTGCACATATATATTAATTGTGAAAAAAACAATAATTTCTGTATTTTTATATTGCCTTCTTTTGTATTAGCAGGTTTATCTAAATTTTGTGCTATAAACCATTTTGCAATTGTTCTTGGTTCAATATCATTCATGTTTCTCACTCCTTTCGATATTATTTTATGCTATATTTTATTATTTTTCAAGCAATATAGTAACAAATTTGATAATATTTTATCATACTTTATTACATATTGCAAGAAAAAACGTTCGACAAAATTCGACATTTAGTCCTATTTTTTCATATTTGAGGCAATTGTTAATTATTTTCACTAATTTTTTTCTCAGTTAAAGCCTTATATACTGATATAGCAATAAGAACTAATACAATTCCAAACATTACCCCACAAGTGTCTATTCCTACATCTATTGCCGATGGTGTTCTACCAGGCGTAAATCCTTGATGTATTTCATCTGATATTGCATATACAAGTCCAACTAGTATGCTTATTGAAAATTTATATTTTAAGTGTAGTTTATATGTACTTATAAAGCTCATTATAAAAATTCCAACTAACATGTATATAGAAAAATGTGCGCCTTTTCTTATTATTGGTTGTGATTTTTCTACTATTTTATTTTTGGTCTTTTCGCTTAAATTTTTTGTATATGGAAATATATCTACTATTTTTCTTGCAACTTTTCTGCTTAATCCACTTGATGTTTGTCCATCTTGACTTGAAAAGTTAAATATTGCAAAAAATGTTAAGCCTAGTAAAATTAACATTGTTATTCTAAATAGTGTTCTTTTCAAAATTGCCTCCTTATATAATTATACTTTTTTAAATAGTTTTATTTAGTATAATTCCTGCTATTTTTCCACCTACATTTTCAATTTCCATTTTAGCTTTTAAAATATCTTCTTGTTTTACTTTTCCAGATTCTGCTATTAAAACTGTTGCATCTGCAATACTTGTTAAACTGATAGGAAGTACATTTTCATTAATAGATGAAGTATCTATTAAAATCATATTATAGTTTCTCTTTAATTCTTCTATAACATTTGAAATTGTTTCTGTTAAAAATGCTTCTTCTCCAATTTTAGCTGTTCCTACTGGTAATATAGAAATATTTTCTATTTTTGTTTTTTGTACTAGTTTTTCAATATTTTCTACATTGTTTGTTTGAATAAGTTCTGTTAATCCTGCGCTTCCTTTTTTGGCCATAATGTTTGTTAAAGTTTTATCTTTTATGTCTGTATCTATTACTAGTATTTTTGAATATAATTTTGCAAATTGTATTGCTAAATTATTAGTTATGTAAGATGTTCCTTCTCCTATTTTTGTGCCTGTTAATAAAATTGTTTGTGGATTTTTGTTGTCTTTATTTAGCATTAGGTTTGCTTGAATTCTTTTTAATTGATTTGCTATTTTTTCATTTTTTGTTGTATAAGAGTCTTGTTTTTTGTTTTTCTTATTATCTAAATTAACATTTCCTAATGCTTTTATTTTTAAGTATTCCTCTATTTCAAAAATATTTGTTATTCCTCTAAAACTTAAAACAAGCATGATGTATGCACCATCAATAATAATTCCAATACATAAAGCAATTAAAATGTCTTTTGCGTAATTTATATTACTTGCTTTTTGTGGAAATTCTGGGTTTTCTATTATTTGAAATGTTTTTAAGTCGTAAACTTCTTGTAATTTTGTTTGAAGTTTTTCAATGTACTGATTTGTTGTATTAAGGGCTTCTTCTTGATTTGACATTTCTGTAGTAATTTTAATTAGTTTGCTTGTTTTGTCAAATTCTGTTTTTACTTTATCTTGGCTTAATTCTTTGCTTGATACAACTTGTTCAATTGAGCCATCTGCTTTGTCTATCAAAATTTGAGCTGTTACTTGGTATGTTGGCTTTTTTATTATAAAAGTATATAGCATTCCTAATACTATTGATAGAATTATAATAGTTATTAGTATTGTTTTTCTTTGGTAACTACATTTTACAATTTGTTTTAAATCTAATTCTTCGTTCATAGTTTGTCTCCTCGTATAAAAAATTTTTTAATGATTTTTTAATATTTTAACATTTTTTTCCACATTTGTCTAGGATAAAAGCTAATTTAACTCTTCTTCAACACATTTTAAAGTTTCAGCTATTACCTCATCCATATCATAATACTTGTATTGACCTAATCTTCCACCAAAAACAACTTTATCATCTTTTGATGCTAAATCAGCATATTTTTGATATAATGCATTATTTTTTTCATTATTTATTGGATAATATGGTTCTTTTGAAGCCTCCCATTTATCTGAATATTCTCTAGAAATTATAGTTTTTCCAATTGATGGTCCTTCTGTTACTTCATTTCCTAATTGTTTACCTTGTTCAAAATGTTTATGTTCAATTATTCTAGTATATGGTACTTCTTTATCTGTATAATTTACAACTGCATTTCCTTGATAATTATTAACATCTAATTCTTCTGTTTCAAATCTTACACTTCTATATTCAAGTTGTCCAAATTTGTACTCATAATATTTATCAATTGGCCCTGTAAATACAATCTTATCTGCTATATTTTCTAATTCTTCTTTATGATCAAAGAAATTATAATTTAATTTAACATCTATTCCATCAAGCATTTTTTCAATTATTTGTGTATATCCACCTATTGGAATTCCTTGATATTTGTCATTAAAGTAGTTGTTATCGTAAATCATTCTTACTGGTAATCTTTTAATAATAAATGTTGGCAATTCTGTACAAGGCATACCCCATTGTTTTTCTGTATATCCTTTTATCAGTTTTTCATATACTGTTGTTCCAACTAATGATATTGCTTGTTCTTCAAGATTTGATGGTTCTCTTCCATTTAATTTTGCTAGCCCTTCTTGCCTTTCTTCATCAAGTTTCTTTTCAATGTCTTGAGGTGTTATTAAGTTAAACATACAAGAAAATGTGTTTAAATTAAATGGTAAATTATATAATTCATCTTTATATCTTGCAACTGGTGAGTTTGTATATCTATTAAATTCTGCAAATTGTTGGATATAGTCCCATACTTCTTTGTTGCTTGTGTGGAATATGTGTGCACCGTATTTGTGAACATTTATACCATCTATATTTTCTGTATAGATGTTTCCTCCTACATGTGAACGCTTGTCTATTACTAAACATTTCTTTCCTTTTTTATTTGCTTCATATGCAAATATTGAACCAAATAGGCCTGAGCCTACAATTAAATAATCGTACATCATTAATTCTCCTTTTATTATGATAAATTTAATATTTTCTTTAATGATTTTACTATTTTAATTATTTTATGTGTACTAGTCCCTTTACTCTATCTAGCAATTCCATAACCATATTATCTTTAAAAACTAATAAAGTAACACCATATACGCTTCCACCAGCAATTACTTGAACTATTAAAGATACAAAATTGCTATTAATATTATTTCCTATAATTAAACAAACAACAAACATTAATAAACTAGCAACCAAATAATTAAATGACATTTTTATTATTTCTTTCCATTTGAAATCTTTTCTTGTATAGAAAATTTGAACAGATGTAACTGTTAATTCTGCAATTACTGTACCTATTGAAGCACCAATTGCACCATATTTCCAAATTAAACAAGCATTCAAAATAAGATTTACAACAGCACCACAGACTACAGAAATTGTATATTCTTTTTGTCTTTTTGTTGGCAATAAATATTGTGAACCTATTACATTACTTAACCCTATTATTAATAGTATTGGACTTATAAGTTTCATAATGATAGAAACTTTCTCATATCCATCTCCAAAAAATATAGGGACAAATTTGTCTGAAACAGCTATGATTCCTAATATAATTGGTATTGAAAGAATATATACAAATCTAAAAGATTTTTTCATATATTCTTTTATTTGTTTTTTATTTCCATTTGCAAATGTATTTGCCATTCTAGGTATCATTACAGTACCTAAAGATGTAACTACTGTTAATAACATTTTTATAATTTTTTGTGCTTGGTCATAATATCCTACCTCTGATTTATCATCTATTATTGCTCCTATCATTACTTTATCAAGTAATGTATATACTTGAATTGCAATTTGCGGTATAAATAGCCCTATTGTTGGCTTTAAGTGTTTTAAAGGATGTAATTCTTTTATTTTTATTTTTTCTAAAAGCTTTGAAATATATAACCATAAAGATATATTTCCTACCAAATTTGATACTACATAAATAACAAAATATTTAAATAAATCTTCAGGTTTTTTAACTAACAAAAATATTAAGGCAATACTTATAATTTTTACTAAAGTATTTCTAAAAACTGTTTTTTTAAAATCTTCCATTCCTTGGAAATACCATGATATATCAAAACATGTTGCTACTATTTCTATTAATAATATTTTATAGTACATTTGATATTGTGTACCATTTACATATGTAAAATAATATATTACCATAGAAATAGCTAATGTTGTAAATCTTAATATTAATATTTCCCAAAATATTTTACTTCTTTTATATTTATCATCTTGAACATATGCTATTTCTCTTTGTGCATACATTGATATTCCTAAAGATCCAAATAATATAAAATATGTTACAATTGATAGTGTATAGCTATATATTCCAATATTTTCAGCGCCTAATACTCTTGATAAGTATGGCGTTGTTATTATTGGTAATAATATTATTAATATTTGATATGCTAAATTATATATATAGTTTTTTGTTATACTTTTCTTAGACATTTAATTCTCCTTTTACACATTCAAGTGCTTGCTCTATAACCTTGTCCATGTCATAATATTTATACTGTCCTAATCTTCCTCCAAAAATAACATTTTTATCTTTTTTAGAATATTTTTTATATTCTTCATATAAAGAATTATTCTTTTCATTATTTATTGGATAATATGTTTCTTTTTCTTGTGTCCATTTGTCAGGGTTTTCTTTCGTTATTACCGTTTTTGGTTGAGTTTCATATTCAAAATGTTTGTGCTCTATTATTCTCGTATATGACACATCATATTCTGTATAATTTACTACTTCAATTCCTTTTAACATTTTTTCAATTATTTAAGTATATCCTCCTATTGTAATACCCTTCTTGTTCTATTTTGTTCATTGCCTCTTTTGGTGTATACACATTCCATAATTTACTAAATGTATTCAGTAAGTTGTATAATTCATCTTTATATCTTGCAATTGGTGAATTCGTAAATCTATTAAATTATGAAAATTGATTGATATAATTCCATACTTCTTTATTGCTTGTATAGAATATGTGTGCTCCGTATTTATGTATATTTATTCCTTCTATATTTTCTGTATATATATTTCCTGATATATGTGAACGTTTGTCAACCACTAGACATTTTTTCCTTTTTTATTTGCTTCATAGGCAAATATTGAGCCAAATAAACCCTGAACCTACTATTAAATAATCATATTCCATTATCTACTCCTCTCGCTTAACTTATCTATTATTAAATAATGTAACATTAGCTTTTAAATCTATTATTCACAGCTTCGTAATCATACATCTTAAAAAAATATGCTAAAATTCCTTTATGCATTACCAATATTTTTTTCATCTTATAGTTAGTTTTAGAAGATAGTATTTTTAAAGTATATACTAGACATTTTACGTACGTTTTAAAAACACCCTTTTTTCCTTCATATAATTTTTTATTTATAAGATTATTTCTATACATATAATAGTACATAGATATTCTTTTTTCATTATCTTCATATAACAACGTTGTATGTTTTGAGTTTTTTCTTTTATGGATTGCTATGCTGTCTCCTATTAAATATGCTTTTCCAAAATTTTTAACAATTCGCGATGTATACTCAGTATCATCTCCCCATATAAAATAATCTTTTATAGGCAATCCACATTTTCTAATTGCTTCACCATTTATTAATAAAGAAACAAATGTAGCATCCTTTATTGTAACCATTCCTTTTGATAAATATTTATACCAACTTGAATAACCATTTTCTTCTAATGTATCATCTATAGCTGGTGTATTCATAAATTCTCCTTTTTCTCCATATATACTACTAGCCATGAAACTTATTTTTTCTTTCACTTTTTCTTTTGCTTCTATCAATTTTTGTAAACAATCATTTTGTGGAATCGTATCATCATCCATTATCCATACCCAATCATATTTTTTTTCTCTAGCTAACTTCATTCCCTCATAAAATCCACCAGCCCCCCCTATATTTTTTTCTAACTTAATATATGTAACATTATCATGTTCTAATACTCTATTCTTATTCATATATTCATATGTTCCGTCTGTACTATTATTATCTATTAATATAATTTCATCTATTTTATATGTTTGTTTCAAAACTGCTTGCATGCATTCTAAAAGTAATTCTTTCCTATTATATGTTACAATAACTGCTGCTACTTTCATTTATTTTTTCCTCCTTTTTTTTATTTTTTATCATATTCGTTTTTATACTTCCAAACAAAGTTAATATGGCACAATTAAAGTTAATTTGAAGTAAAGCGTCATCTGCTATTGATTCAATAGCAATTAATAGTAACCATATTGTTAAAACCTTATTATCATTATCTATATTATATCTTAATAAACATGTATAAGAAATTCCTATTAGTATTAATATTATATATCCATCTCTCATCAAGAGTGATATATATCCACTATCTACATATGTATAATTTTCATTAATTCCATTTACCATTTTAAATTTAACTCCAAATTCCGAAGCACCATAAGTATTATAAACTCTATTCATAGTAGATAGTCTACTATTTAACAATTTATCTATAGTATTATATATTGAATTTTCTGCATCAAAGTTATTAATTAATAAAAATATTATAAAAAAGCAAATAATAAACATACATGATAAAATTCTTTTATATTTCTTTAAATTTATTTTTTTATATTTCACAATTAAAACATAGGCAAAAAGTAACATTAATGAAATTATATATGGATTTCTAACATAAGTAATTATAAATACAACTGTACTAATAACAAAATATAATAATAATTTAATGTTACTAACTAATTTTTTTTCACTTTCACTTATGTATAAACTTAAAAATATAATGGCTAAAATATAATTTGATAATTTACTAACATAGCTAAAACCTAAAGCCATTGCATATTGTCCATTGGATCTTAAAAATAAATAATTTGGAATTATTCCAATAAGACTTGATATTATAATAATAGCACATAATATAATAGTTTCTGCTAAAGTTACTTTTGCAATGTTTTTAAATTCTATATCATTAGCAGCTAATATCACTAACATTAATTCTAATATTTCTGAACTTCCTGAGTTTATTCTTATTACAATTCCTAAACCAATTAGAAATGCATATCCAACTATTAATTTTATATTTATTTTATTGCACAATAATATTTTTACTATTAATAAAAACCATGAAAAAAATTTAATTTTTTCCATTATGCTTTCACCTATTATTTCTCCATATGTTGATGTATTTATTATTTTATAAAATAGAAATACTATATATGCTATAAAAAAGAAAAAATCACTTTTTTTTATTTTCCAGTCATTTATCATATTTACACCCTTCTTTTTTTATTTTTATATATTCTCCTTCAAGTTTAGAAATAGTATTCTCTATACTAAATTTTTTTGATAAATCGATTATCTCTTGTGTCTTTACATCATTTTTATTCATTATAAATTTTTCCAGCTTATCCTTTAACTCTTCTTCATTATTAAACAAAAATCTTTTATCATATCCAACAACTTCAGGTAATCCCCCCTTATTTGAAACCAACGGAATACATCCCCTTGCCATTGCTTCAACAACTGATATTCCAAATGCTTCCTTGCAAACAGATGGATACACAAAGACATCTGACTTGTCAAGCCATTCAATTACATTTAATTGTGTACCTGCAAAAAAAACATTATCTTGTATTTTTAAGTCATTTACTAAATTTTCCAAATACTCTCTCTCTGTACCTTCTCCAACAATAGTTAGTTTAACTTTATAATTTCTTTCAATTAAGTTAGCCATCGCATTAATTAATATATCAACACCCTTTGTCTTAACTAATCGTCCTACATATATAATTTGTAAATATCTGTTTTTTATTTTGTCCTTATTAGCAATTTTCTTTTCAAAAAATTCATTTCCAATACCATTATAAACAACAACCGTGTTTCTATTTTTCAAATCAAATTTTTCTTCATACGTTTCTTTTACTGCATTTGAAACACATACAATTAAATCAGAGATTCGTAAGGCTTTATTTAAATAATGTAGAGTAATAGCATCACTTATAAAATTACCTTTCAAATTATACTTATCCTCATAACACGAATGTAAAGATCTTACAAATTTTATATTAGGATTCATTTTTTGTAATCTTGTATATATAATATTACAATATGTACCGCCATGATGGATGTTCACAATATCAATTTTATAATTTTTGCACATATCGTTTATTGTTTTTATGTATTTAATATATTGATATTTTTTATATTTTAAAACGCACACATTATCTGGATTTCTTTTTTTCATTTCATTTGCTATCTTTCCACCATCGAATAGAAATACCCAATAGTTTTCATATTTAGAATATTTATCAATATTATTACATAAACTTTCAATTCCTCCAGGATTGCCTGAAGCTAATAAATTTAAAACTTTCATCATCTTAATCCTTATAAATTTTTTATTTTTTCATAATTTTTTTGGTCATCTTCTACAGGCTCATCTATTTTTAACTCTTTCTTAATTTTAGTCGTCGATATTCCATCAGTTCGTTCTAAATATACAACATCACAAATATCCTTCAATTCCTCAAAATTAACATTGCCTTTCCAATCTGACCCCATAACTACAGTATCAATTTCGTATTTTATGACATCATCTCTTTTCTGTTTCCAATCATGTTCTGGTATAACTAAATCAACATATCTAATTGCTTCTAGCATTTCTTTTCTTACCTTATAACTATGATACGCCTTTTTTCCTTTAATAGCATTAAATTCATCCGTTGATAATGCAACAACTAAATAATCACCTAAAGCTTTTGCCCTTTTTAATAATCTTATATGTCCATAATGTAATAAATCATATGTACCATATGTCAAAATTCTTTTCATTTTATATCTTCTCCTTCAAAAATCAATCTTACAGGATTATGTGTAATTTGTTTATCTTTTGGAGGTAATTGCATATAATCTCCATATATCTGTTTTAATACCATCTTATATTCTTTAGGTACTTTGTATTTTTTTCCTTCAAATTCTAATTCTTTAGCCGGAAAATAATTCTTTTTCTCGAAAATCTCTCTTTTGTAGTCATATGTAGATGCTAAGCATAAAATACAATTTCCTCCCTTATTATTTTGCATTCTTAATATCTTATCTTGAAAATTTAACAATGTAGTATTTTTCAAAAAAACTAATTTTCTAAGAAATCTTTTTATACTATTAAATTTTTTTCCAAGCACAAAACCATTTTTATAATGTACCAATCTAAAAATAACATTATTTATTTTTCTTTGTATTGGCGTAAGTTTATTATTTAAACTTTTAGCTTCATCTAATGGGAATACGTCTAACCATATTCCTTTTGGTCCATCATAATTCACTTGAAAATCTTGTTCAAAAATAGTATTTTTTTTGCGTATTTTAGTAAAATTTAAATAGTATTTTGGATTAGTATTTTTGTTATCAATCATATATTTATTATTAAGTTCTGATTTTGCTATTTCTAGAAATTTTTCATAATCATTTCTAGGCATTGTTACATCTAGATCATCATCCCATGGTATAAATCCTTTATGTCTTACTGCTCCTAACAAAGTACCACCAGCCAAAAAATACTGTAATTTATATTTATCACATATTCTAACAAATTCATTTAAAATTTCAACTTCAACTTCATGTAATTTTTTTAAATTTTCGCTTGTCATAAATTCTTCCATCTTATTTTTCTCCATATAATCCATTTATTTGCTCAATAACCTCATCCCAATTATATTTTTCTAAAATATAATTTTGAATTTGATACTCATCTATTTTTTCTTTTAAACTAATAATTTCTTTCAATTTAACTTTTAAATCTTCAACATCACTTTTTCTAAAAGTAATGCCAAACTCACCAATAACCTGCATATTCTCTTCAATGTCACTAACTAAACACATTTTTCCGTAGCTCATAGCCTCCAAAAGTGAAATTGGCATACCTTCTACATCGCTTGGCAAGCAATAAATCATGCAATTACTATACAACTCCTCAAGCTCTTCTCCTTGAACAAATCCTGTCATGATAATTCTATCATCTTCGCTAGCTTTCTTTTTAATTTCTTCAAGAAAATCATTTGTATGACTTGCACCACCAGCAATCACAAGTTTAATATCAGTATCTATTTGCTTATATGCATCAATCAAATACTGTACCCCCTTCTCTGGTACAATTCTAGCTAAAAATAAAATATACTTATTTTCTTCTAAGCCATACTTTTCTTTGATAATATTAGCTTTTCTAATAGTAGGTTTATTAACTCCATTTGGAATAAAATATGTATCTCTATTATATGTATCTTTAAAATATTTTTGTACCCCTTTCGAAAGTACAATAATTTCGTCAGCATATTTAGCAGCAAGCTTTTCTCCAAATCTTATATACTTTGTAGCAAATCCACCCCATTTCGAACGCTGCCAGTCTAACCCATGAATAGTTACAACTATTCTTTTCTTAAATAAATGTGGTATCCATAGCATTGCACAAGACCCTTCTGCATGATAATGCAATACATCATAATTTTCAAATAGTGCTCTTATACTGGCAAAAAAAGAATATAGCAAAGCATCAATTCCTTTTTTATTAATTGTTGGAATTGTAATTATCCTTGCACCTTTATATTCTTTTATTCTTTTGTTTTGTTTATCAGCATTTTTATCTTGTACATTTTTTCCTTTTCTGTTATATATATCTACTTGATGCCCCATCTTGACAAGTCTTGTTGAAAGCTCTTCTACAACTATCTCTACTCCACCTTCTCTTGATGGTACCCTTTTATGTCCTATCATTGCTATTTTCATAGTTTTACCCCTTAACTATTTTTGTTTATCCATTTGTCTTGCAATGTCTTCATCCACAATTTCTTCTCCAGTTTTACCTTTTAAAGCTTCTTTTGACTTTTCAGACAATCCATCATGTATTTGGCAATTCATATCACAAGTTGAACATTTATCAAGTTCTTCTTTTGTCACTTTACCTTCTTCATAATCTCTTACGATTTTATTTTCATACATTGAATACTTGTCCTTTTTGAAAAATCTCAAAAATTTATGTTTAATAACCCACCAAGCAGGCTTCCAAATATATTTATGCATTGCAGGAGACACAGAACCTATCATCCAACATTGTCTATCACAATGTCTAACTTTTTTACGAACATTTTCTGCTTGTTCAGAATTCCATAATTCATCCCATGTTTGATTATTTAAATTTCCCATGACTTCTTTATTTTTTGTTCCATTACATGGCATAACATCTCCATATGGGTCTATGAAAAATGTATCAAAAGCCATATCACATGGTAATAATCTTTTTTGTCCAAATATATAATTAATTAATCCATGATTAAAATATGCTCTAAACCATTTTTTAGGTGAATTTGAATTTAATAACTTATTTATTAATTTTTCGAATTCTTCTGCTACCATTAATCTATCTTTTATTATATTTTTTGCCTCTACAAAATAAAAACTATTATGTAATGATGCTGTTGCAAATTCCATATTTAACTCGTTTGATAAATCATATAATGGAACTAAATCTTTAGCATTTGCATCTTGTACTGTCATACCAAATCCAACATCAGGATGTTTCATTTCTACTAATTTTTTTAATGTTGAATATCCTTTGTTAAATCCATCATCTAAACCTCTTATTTTGTTATTAGTTTCTTCTAATCCTTCAATCGAAATTCTTATTCCTACATTTGGAAATTCTTCACAAAGTTTTATAATTCTATCTGTAAAAAATCCATTTGTAGAAATAACAATTCTATCTGATTTTTTGTATAATTCTCTTACAATATCTGGTAAGTCTTCCCTTATAAAAGGTTCTCCACCTGTTATATTTGTAAAATACATTTTGGGTAATTTTTTAATTGTTTCTATACTTAATTCTTCTTCTGGTTTTGAAGGACATTTATACCTATTACACATAGTACATCTAGCATTACATCTGTATGTAACAATAACTGTACCATTTAATTTTTTTTCTGTCATTTTTATTCCCCCTTTATCAAATCTGTGTATATTTTTAATATTTTATCATAATATACATTTTTTGTATATAATTTTTTAGCTTGTTCTTTCGCATTGTTTCCTAATTTTTCTGCCAATTCCTTATCATTAAACAATACTTTCATATTATTTGATAATTCTTCTATATTGTCAAATTTATATGTCATACCTGTATATTGATTTTGTACTAATTCTGGTATTCCTCCTATATTTGCCCCAATAACTGGTTTTCCAATCGCTAATGTCTCCATTACAGAATATGGACAATTTTCATACCAAATTGATGGAACTACTACAAATCGACATTTTCGTATTTGTTCCTTTATTTGATTTTTATCTAAAAATCCTAATAATTTTATTCTATCTTCTAAATGATTTTCTTGTATAAATTGAATAATTGATTCTTTTTCTGGTCCATCTCCTGCAATTCTTAATTTTCCCTCTTTTAAAAGAGTAAAAGCTTTTATTAAATTTAATATTCCTTTTTCTTTTGATAATCTTCCAATATATAATGCATATCCTTCATCTTCTCTTGGAACATTATATTCATCAATATTGATAAAATTATGTAATGCTACAATTTTATCTTTTTCTATTCCATCTTCTATTAATTTTGTTCTGTAAAATTCACTTGGTGTTATGATTTTATCTATCTTTTTTGTATATATTTTTTTATTTCTATAATATTTTCCTTCAATTGCACCTAGTATGCTTTTCAAATTTGAATCTTTTATACATTTTTTCTTAATACAATTTATATATTTTCCACTCATACATTTTTCACATATTTCTTTATTGCTGTCTAGCATTACAATTGCTGGGCATATAGCTTGTACATCATGTGCTGTAAACACAATAGGAATATTTTTTTTCTTTATTGGTTTTATAATAGATGCGGATAATTGCCTTTGAAAATTATTTAAATGTACTATATCTGGTTTAAAATCCTCTATTACTTGCTCCATCTTTTTTTCATTTTCTTTAGAATATATAACATCAAATGCTCTTAATTTGCTTCCTGTATTTAGGTCAATTGGGTCTACATAGTATTCTTTACAATCTGTTTTTATATTTTTTTTATCTTTCATAGAAAAAAAGGCAATGTCATGACCTTTTTCTTTTAAAAGTTTAGCTAACTCAAAATAGTATTTTTCACTTCCACCTTTTAAATAGTGAAATTTATTTACCATAAGTATTTTCATTTGTTACATTGCCCCTTCTTTTTTAACTACATTCAATACTGTTTTTACAAGTAATTTAAAATCAGTTTTCAAATTTTTATTTTGATTATAATTATAATCCATTTTCAATCTATCCTCAAAAGTAACATCACTTCTACCAGCAATTTGCCAATAACCAGTAATTCCAGGTCTAGATTGAATTATATATGTATAATACTCTCCCATATCTTCTTTTTCTCTTGGAAGGTATGGTCTAGGACCAACTAAACTCATATCACCTTTTAACACATTAATGAATTGTGGAAATTCATCTAAACTAGTTTTTCTTATAAAATTTCCCACTTTAGTAATTCTAGGGTCATTTTTTAATTTTTTATATTCCTTATATTCTTTTCTCGCATCTTCATTTTCTTTTAAATATTCAAATAACTTTTCATCTGCTCCAACTACCATTGATCTATACTTATACATTCTAAATACTTTTCCATTTTTTCCTATCCTTAATTGTTCATAAAATAATGGTCCGTCATCTTCTTTTAATATTTTTCTAGCTAAATAAACGCACAAAGTTATAGGCACTAGTAAAATTGTTCCTACTACTCCCCCTAATATATCTATTAATCTTTTTACAAATCTATATGTAATATGTTTTCCTTTTATTTTTTCTTTTAAATCTTCTTGTATTGTAACTGTTTTATCTGCAATAATATTTTCTTCGCTAATATTCGCATTCATAAAACATCCCCCTTATTAAATGTTACACTCTACTGTTAATTATATATTATTGTAGAAACAAATTCAACCTTTTTGAGTCATTTTTTTCATTTTCTATAAAAATTTTGACAATAAACGACAAAAAGACAGCAATATTATATAGTTTTGCTGTCTTTTCATTTATAATTGTAACTATTTCCTATATCCAGTTTTATTCACAATACTATTACTAATAATTTTTACATCTTCAGAAGGTATATAGTCACTTTCACCAAAAGCCTCTTTGTGTAATTGAATAACATTGCTTTCAAGTGTTACTGGAACTCCATACCATCTATCAAGTGTAATTCCTTTTGTATCATAAGGCCAGCCTATGCTCTCTGATATTTTATATTTTGCTATATTAGGTATCAAAGATATTAAATCACCAGTTGATAAGTTTGTATAAACACAAGGTAATATTTTATCTGCAAAAGCATTAATTTCTCCTATATTTTTTGTTTTTAATTTAGCAAACATTGCCTCTATAACAGTTCTCATTCTTTCTGTTCTTTTATAATCTCCCCCTGCTGTATATCTAATTCTTGAATATGCAACTGCTTGCACACCATCTAAATTATATGTTCCAGCTTGAGTTATATGGCTTGATTTTTTTCCTGTTACTCTTGATGTTTCATCTATATATCCATTTATGTATTTTACTTCTTCAGAATCTATTGATATTTTTACTCCACCTAATTGATCAACTGCTTCTGATACTGAATCAAAGTTAACTGTTACAAATTCTTTAATATTTAAGTCTAAATTCTTATTAAGTGTATTTATAGCAAGTGGTGCTTCGCCATAAGAATAAGCATGTGTTATTTTGTCTAATCCATGTCCTTTTATATTAACATATGTATCTCTATATATTGAAATTAATTTTATTTCACCTGTAGAATTGTTAATACTTGCTATTATTATACAATCACTTCTATTTCCAACTCCATAATCATCTGACCTACTATCTACTCCAAAAATAGCTATATTCCTGTATCCAGACAGATTACTATCTGTCTCTTCTGAAATTCCTAAATCATCATAATTAATCTTAACTTTTTGCGTTTTTCCTAATTTATTATTTACGTACCAGTAAGCTACCACTAATAATATGGCTAAAATTATAGCCAACACTAATACTACTTTTCCAAATGTTTTTAATTTTTTGTGTTTTGTTTTCTTTTTACTCATTTTTGTTTTATTTACTCCTAATTCTTCTATATTTTGGTCTTTTCTAAGTGCTTTGGGGATTTCATTTTCTTCTACTTGTTTTCTAAAAGCTCTTGGAATTTCCTCTCCTTCATTTTCTTTTCTAAATGCTTTTGGAAGTTCGTCTCCTTCATAATATGTATATTTTGTTCTCTTTTCATTATCTTCACTATGTTTTCCTGCCATTTTTTCATCCTTTCTATCTTTCTGTTCTTATGTTTTTTCTTTTCAACTTTTTATCTATTTTATACTTATGTAAAAATAATGTCAATAAAAAATACACCTAAAATATTTTAACCTTACACTTTACAGCATCTTTCTGTAAATTAGTAATTTTTTTAACATTTTAGATATATTTTTATTTATGCACGTGCTTTTAGCTTGCACATTTCATAGTTTAATCTACTATGTTCTAATTCATTTTGTTTTTCATATCGTTCTAATTTTTTCATTAGATCTCTATGATTTTTATTTTGCTCATTATTATTTTTTATTTGAGTCTCTAATATTCTAGCAGTATTTACATTTGTCATTGTATCTACTTTTTGATCAACAGTATCTATTTTTTGCTCAATATGACCAAATTTTTGCATTACTGCTTTTTGGAATTCTTTTGTTTCTTTTTTGAATTCAACCATATCTTTTTGGAATTCTTTTGTTTCCTTTTTGAATTCCATCATATCTTGTTTGAATTCCATCATGTTTTTTTGAAATTCTTTTGTTTCCTCTTTGAATTCCATCATATCTTGTTTGAATTCCATCATGTTTTTTTGAAATTCCTTTGTGTCCTTTTGAAATTCTAACATATTTTTTTGAAATTCCATCATTGATTTTTCAAATTCAGTGCTCATATTATCCCTCCTTTCGTTTATTATTTTGATTTTTGTAACTTGAATAAAAATTTAAATGAGACATAACATGAATAAAAGAATTAAAATTATATTTTGAAAAAAAATACTTTGCACATCAATCATGCAAATTTTGATTTAAAATTTTTTAGAAAAAATAAGTATGGCATTATATTACCACACTTATTTGTAAAAATCAACTATTTTTCGAAATTTTTTTAATATTTTTTTCATTTTTAATTAGAAGCCCATCTAAACATTTTTATATCATTATATTTTTTTAATACTTGTTTATATTTATCATATTCATCTTCCCACAACTCTGCTGGCATTTTATCAAAAGCTGTAAATATTTTTTCTGCTTCTGATAAATATATTACCTGCTCCTGTGGTGACATACTTTGATATTGTTTTGCAAAACAGTATAATTTATCTAACATTTGGTTGGCTTCTATAAAGTCCCAAAAGTCTTTTACTTTTATACCTAATAATTTCATTTGCATTACAGAATATAATACTAAAGCAAATACTATAAATACTAATATATATATTATAACTAATAATTCCATATTTACCACCTTCTGGTTTTTTGTTTTTTCTATCGTACTTCCTAATTATAACATATATACCATTTTTTTGCAAATTTTTACACTACTAACCTTTTTAGATTATTTATTTCATACTCAAATAATCTATGTTCTTTTTCGTTTTGCTCATTATATTTTTGCATTTCTTCTCTCATTTTAATTTGCTCTTGTAGTATTATTGCTACATTGTTAGTTAAATAATCTATTTTATCACTTAAACTTTCTGATTTTTCTGTATGCTTATTATCTATGTAATCTATTTTTTTGTTTAAGTTTTCATTGACTGCGTCTATTTTTTTATTTAAACTTTCATTTACTGCATCTATTTTATTGTTTAAGCTTTCATTGACTGCATCTATTTTATTGTTTAAATTTTCATTGACTGCATCTATTTTATCATTTAAACTTTCATAAACTCCGTCTATTTTTTTATTTAAACTAACATCTAGTCTGTCTATTTTTTCATTTAAAGTACTATCTAATCTGTCTATTTTTATGTCTAATGCTTCAAGTTTTTCTAGCACTTTGCTTTCAAATTCACTACTCATATTATCCCTCCTTCCTTTTTTGATTTTTTTGCCTTTTGAAATAATAAATTTTAGTACAGGCATAACATGAAAAATTTTTTTGAACTCAGAATGAGTTTGATAAAAAATAAAAATGATTAAAAAATATTGAATAAAATACATTATTCCGACCAATTTATGGAATCAAAAATAAGTATGACAATATATTATCACACTTATTTGTAAAAATCAATATATAATATAAATTTTTCAAATTATTTTTCTAATCTTTCCTCATTTTCTATAATTGTCATAATAATTTGAACAGTTTTTTCCAAATCATCATTTTTTATAACATAATCATATAAATTTATTTTTGATTCCTCATATTCTAATCTGCTTAGCCTTAATTCCATTTCAGCTTCACTTAAGTTGTCTCCTCTATTAATTAATCTATGTTTTAATTCTTCTTTGTCCACTTTTAAGAAAATAGTAACTAATTTTGTTTCATTTTTTAATGTTTTGATTAGATTTTCTGTTCCATTTACTTCAATGTCTTTTACTATTATTTTTCCACTTTGTATTTTTTCGTTCATTAATTTTCTTGATGTTCCATAGTAATTTTCATGATGTATGTCATATTCATAAAATTCACCTTTTTTTATTCTTTCTTTAAATTCATCTTTTGTTATGAAGTGATATTGTACGCCTTCTTCTTCTCCTGGTCTGGGTCCTCTTGAAGTAAAAGATGGAAGTGATATTACATTTTCCATCCTTTTTATTAATTCTTTTTTTATTGTATCTTTCCCTGCTCCTGAAACTCCTGATAATATTACTAACATAATTTCATTCTCCTTAATATATCTTTAATTTTTATTCTTTATCTTCGTTTTGTTCTTCATCTCTTATAATAGTAACTTTACCTTCTGCAATTTCATTAGCAGCTAAAGTAACTGGTGATTCTTCTTTAACTTTTGTTAAAGGGTCATCTCCCATTGCTATTTGTCTAGCTCTTTTTGATGTAGCTATTACTAGCTCATATCTGTTTTTTGATTTTTTTAATAATTCTGTAACTGTTGGTTTTACTATCATTTTCTTTACCTCCATAACTTTTAATTAATTTTTGAATATTCATATTATTATGCTGTTATATATAAAATAAAAATTTTATTCTTCATCTTGTAATTGTGCTGATGCACTTGTAATATCTTTATCTAATCTTCCTGCTACTGTTTCTGGTTGAACTGCTGATAAAATAATATGTCCAGAGTCTGTTATAATAACAGCTCTTGTTCTTCTTCCACATGTAGCATCAACTGCTATTTTATTGTCTTTTGCCTCTTGCACCATTCTTTTTATTGGTGCTGATTCTGGGCTTACTATTGCCACTATTCTATCTGCTGAAACAATATTTCCAAATCCTATATTTACTAATTGCATAATACTCCATCTCCTCTATTCTATATTTTGTATTTGTTCTCTTATGTCTTCTAATTCTGTTTTTATGTCTATAACTCCATTTGTTATTTCTAAGTTATTTGCTTTTGAGCCTATTGTGTTTATTTCTCTGTTCATTTCTTGTATTATAAAATCTAGTTTTTTTCCTATTGTTTCATTATTATCAGTTATTAGATTTTTAAATTGATATATGTGGCTTTTTAATCTTGTGATTTCTTCTTCTATTGAGCATTTGTCAGCATATATTACAACTTCTTGTGCTAATCTTGTTTTATCTATTTCTTCTGTTTGTAGAATTTCTTTTATTCTCTTTTCTAATTTTACTACATATTCTTCAATAAGTCCAGTAGATTTTTTAGATATTTCTTCTATTTTATTTTCTATTTTTTCTATTCTTGCTAATAAATCTTGTGCTATTTTTCGTCCTTCTATACTTTTCATCTCTACAATTTTGTCTGTTGCTTCTTTTGTAGCTTGTATAATTTCGTTTTTTATTTTTTCATCTTCTTCATCTGTTTTGATTGTTAATATGTCTGGAAATTTAGCTATATCTATTACTTCTATGTTGCTTGCTATATTTTCTTCTTGTGCTAGTTCTTTTAATTGATTTATATATATTTTTGCAAGTTCTTTATTTATTTTTATATTTCTTCCTTCTTGGCTATTGTTTTCAAATGTTACAAATACATCTATTTTTCCTCTTTTTATTTTTTCTGATATTTCCTTTTTTACAGTTTCTTCTAAATAACTTAAAGTTCTTGGCATTTTTATATTGATATCTAAATATCTATGATTTACACTTTTTATTTCTACTTGATATTCTCTTCCTTCTATGTTTAAACTGCCTTTACCATATCCTGTCATGCTTCTAATCATTTTCTTTTACCTCTTTTTTTACTTGTTTTCTTTTTGGCTTTTCAGTTTTTGGAGCTTCTTCTATTTCTTTTTTTGTGCTATTTTTAGTTGTTGCTTTCCTTTTGCTTGGTTTGCTTTTTTCTGTTTGTTCTTCTTTTTTATTTTCTGTATTTGTTTTTGTTGTAGCCTTTTTTGTTGTCGTTTTCTTTTTAGTTTGTGCATTTTTCTTTTCTTTTTCCGTTTCTGTATTGGCTTTTGTTTCAGCTTTTTTTGTTGTTGTTTTCTTTTTAGCTAGTGCATCTTGCTTTTCTTTTTCCGTTTCTGTATTAGCTTTTGTTTCAGCTTTTTGTGTTGTCTTCTTTTTTGCTGTTGTACTTTTTTTACTTGTTGATTTTTTGTTTTCTGTTTTTGCTGATGCTTCCGATTTTGTTCTTATTGATACTTTTGTTGATGTTTCTTTTGATGTTTTTGTTGTATCTTTTTTGACATCTTCTTTAGATTTTTTAGTAGCTTCCTTTTTTACAGGTTCATCTTTTTTCACAATTTCTTTTATATCACTTAAATTTTCTGCTTCTTCTTTTCTTCCTTTTGTATATATAACAATACATTTCAATATAAAATATATCGCAAATATATATGATGCTACTAATGAATAAGTTCTAAATTCAAAATTAAATTTGTTTGTTATATGTCTGCTTGTCAATGTATATGCTGATAAAACCAAAATTTCTATTCCTTGTATTGCTAAATTATCATCATCTTTTTTGTATGCTCTTTCAAAAATATAAATTGCCATAAATAAAAATATCATTGTAAATATTTTTATTCCTAGTTCTATGTGTTCAGTACTTATGTTTTTATATGCTAAATTTAATACAAAAAAGTATAGTACTATAATTATTGCTTTTAATATATTCAAATATATTTCTTTTAAATATTTTTCTTTTACTTCTTTCACTTTTCTTCTCCTTTCGCTTCGCTCATCGTCATCCAAAAAATTTTTCAAATTTTTTGCCTGCCAAATCTTTTTTGTTCATTATAAATTCTCTAGCTCATACATGATGATGCTTAAAACATTTAAAGCCACCGTTTCTGTTCTTAATATTCTCTTTCCTAATGTTATTATCTTCGCTCCATTTGTCTTTAATGCTTCTACATCTTGTTCTTCCAAACCACCTTCTGGTCCGTATTACAATTCCTATTTTTATTTTATTGTTATTTTTTTCTAAATCCAGTTTTTCTTTTAGTGCTTTTAACTGTTCTTTTAAAGTATTTTCTTTTTCATTTTCATAAGCTACTAATACTATATCATACTTTTCTATTAAATTACATAGATTTTTAATATTTATTATATTATTTATTTGTGGTATTATATCTCTTCCACATTGTTTTGCTGCAACTTCAGCTATTTTTTGCCATCTTAATACTTTTTTATTTTTATCTTTTTCATCAAGTTTTACAACACATCTTTTCATTTCTACAGGAGTTATATCATATACTCCAAGTTCAACTGATTTTTGTATTATATATTCCATTTTGTCTGCTTTTGGTAGACCTTGAAATATTGTAACTTCTACATTTGATTCTACTTTTTCTTCTATTTTTTGTTTAATTTGGCATACTATTTCCTCGTTGTTTATTTCTTCTATATCACATAAAAAGTTATCTTCATTTTGACTATTACATATTTGTAATTCATCTCCAATTTTTGCTCTTAATACTTTTTTTATGTGATTTACATCTTGTCCTTGTATTATTATTTTATCTTCTTTTATTTGTTCTTGTTTTACAAAAAATTTTGGCATATTTTTTCCTCCGTGTCCATGTCCAAAAGGAACGGTTCTTTTTGGACATTTTGTCCATTTGGGACAGATCTTTAATTTATGTTTAAAATTATAACATATTATTTTCTCTTTTTCAAATATAAGTGAAAGAAAAAAGAAAAGGCTTATTTATCCTTTTCTTTAAAATATATTATTAATAATTTTCAGCTTTTATTTCAAAATAAGCTTTTGGATGGCTACAAACTGGGCATATTTCTGGAGCACTTTTTCCAATTACTATATGTCCGCAATTTCTACATTTCCAAATTCTATCTCCATCTTTGCTAAATACTAAACCTTCTTCTACGTTTTCTAATAATTTTAGATATCTAGCTTCATGTTCTTTTTCTATTTTAGCAACTTCTGAGAATAAAAATGCTATATGGTCAAATCCTTCTTCTTTAGCTTCTTTTGCCATTCTGTCATACATATCTGTCCATTCGTAGTTTTCTCCTTCTGCTGCTGCTTTTAAGTTTTCAGCTGTTGTTTTTATTTCTCCGCCTTGTAATAATTTGAACCACATTTTTGCATGTTCTTTTTCATTATCAGCTGTTTCTTGGAATAATGCTGCTATTTGCTCATATCCTTCTTTTTTTGCTTTGCTTGCAAAATATGTGTATTTATTTCTTGCTTGTGATTCTCCTGCAAAAGCTTCCATTAAATTTTTTTCTGTTTTTGAACCTTTTAATTCCATTATAATCTCCTCCTAAAAATTTATTTGAATATATATTTATATATATATTTCATCAATACTTATATTACCCTAAACAAAAGTATTTGTCAATAATTTTACTTTATATTTTTTTGAATTTTTATAGCAATTCTTGCATTGCTTGCCTATATTGTTCTTCATTTGGTGCTTTTCCATGCCAACCAACTTGATTTTCCATAAAAGATACTCCTTTTCCTTTTACAGTTTTTGCAATTACACAAGTTGGTTTTTCTTTAATATTTTTTGCAACATCAAAAGCATCTATTATCTCTTGAATATTATGACCATCAATATTTATAACTTGAAATCCAAAACTCTTGAATTTTTCATCAATAGGATATGAACTCATAACTTCTTCAATAGTACCATCTATTTGTAAATTATTATTATCAACTATAACACATAAATTATCCAATTTATATTTACTTGAAGCCATTGCAGCTTCCCAAATTTGTCCCTCTTCTATTTCTCCGTCCCCTAAAATGCAATATACTCTGTAATCTTTATTATCTAGTTTTCCTGCCATCGCCATACCATTTGCAGCTGATAAGCCTTGTCCTAATGAGCCTGTAGTCATATCTACACCTGGTATTTTTTTCATATCTGGATGTCCTTGTAATCTACTTTCTATATTTCTTAATGATTTCAATTCTTCTACTTCAAAAAATCCTCTATTTGCTAATGCTGAATATAGTGCAGGTGCACAATGTCCTTTTGATAAAACAATTCTATCCCTATTTTCATCTTTTGGATTTTCTGGGTCTATATTCATTTCATAAAAATATAAAACTGTCATTATATCAGCTATTGAAAGTGAGCCTCCTGGATGTCCTGATTTTCCTCTATATACTGACTCTATTATTCCTCTTCTTATTTTCTTTGCTATTTCTTGTAATTCTTCAATATTATTTATTTTCTTGTTATCCATAAAATTATCTCCTTGCATTAATTTTTATATATTATATATTTAATATACTTTTTCTGCAATATTTGTAATATAAATGTAATATTATTGTGGTATAATATTTTTGAAAGGTGTGATGAAATGTTTAAAAATTATATTAATGAAAATGAAATAATTAAAAATTTGCAAGAGTTAATCAAAATACCAAGTGTGCATGAAGAGTCTAATAATGAAAATGAGCCATTTGGCAAAAACACTGTTAAAGCTTTGAATTATGTTTTAGATTTGGGGCGAAAATTAGGCTTTAGAACAAAAAATATTGATGGATATTGTGGATACATAGAGTTTGGTTCAGGTGATGAATTAATTGGTATAATTGGTCATTTAGATGTTGTACCAGAAGGTGAAAATTGGACATATCCTCCATTTGAAGCCCAAATTGTAGATAATAAGATTTACGGTAGAGGTAGTATTGATGACAAAGGTCCTGTTATGGCTAGTTTATACGCAATGAAAGCTGTTATGGATTATTGCAATGAAAATTCTATTTCTATAAATAAAAGAGTTAGATTAATTTTAGGTTTAAATGAGGAAAGAGACTGGAAGTGTATTGATTATTATAAAGAACATGAGGAAATTCCTTCTATTGGATTTAGTCCAGATGCTGATTTTCCTTGTATATATGCAGAAAAAGGTCTTATTTCTCCTTTTATAATAATGAATTATTCTAATTTTTTAGATAAAGATATTGTTTTAAAAAATATTAACTGCAACAATAATCCTTTGAATGTTGTTCCTAAATATTGTAGTTGTATTGTTTATGTTAAAAATGATATTAAAGTTAAAGATGTTGATAATTTAATTCAAAATTTTGCATCTGAATATAATTTTAATATTGTTACTGAAATAATAAATGATAATGAATTGAAGATAATATCTCATGGAATTCAATCACATGCTGCTCATCCTGATTTAGGTATAAATGCTATTTCTAGATTAATTATCGTTTTAGATAAATTATTTAAAAATTACAATATTGTAGTTCCTTTATTTGACTTATTTACAAAATATATTGGACTTGATTTTAATGGTAACAAATTGGATATTAATATTCCTGATGAATCTGGAGAGTTGACTTTAAATGTAGGAAAATTTTATTTTAAGAATAATGATTTGAAAATAGGTCTTAATTTAAGAGTTCCTATTAATACAAAATTTGATGTAATTGAAAATAATTTTTCTTTAATTTGCAAAGAATTTGATAATGTTTATTGTGAGTTTACTGGTAAAAAAGCACCTCTTCATGTTTTTAAAGATTCTTATTTAGTAAAAACTCTTTGCAAAATTTATAATGAGGAAACGGATTCAAATGTTAAACCAATTGCTATTGGTGGTGCAACTTATGCGAGAGCTTTTGATAATTTTGTTTCTTTTGGAGCAAATTTACCTGGTCAAAAAGATATGTGCCATCAGACTGATGAATTTATTTCTATTGATAATTTGATGCTTGCTTGTAAAATTTATTGCAAGGCTATTTATGAATTATTAACTAAATAGCTGTAATGCTACGCGGACTTTTGTTTTTTTTAGCTGTGAATAGTAAACATTTGACTTTTATGTAAATTTTTGTTATTATATTTTATGCAACTTGTCAATTATCATTAGAAAGGGGATTCAACATGTATGTAAGTTCATTCAATGTGATACTTGGTGACAGCCAAAAGCAGCTTACAATCCAGAGTAGCACAAATATCTATTCAGAAGGCTTATCTATATTAAACAAATATGTTTTAGATTTAGGTGGAGTCTTAGTTGACAAAAATACTGCTCGCTTTAATTCTGAAGATGCTTTTATTGAATTTATTAACGCATTGTTAAACTTGTAACCTTTCAAAAAAACGGTAGCACCTGCTACCGTTTTTATTTAAGTTGTCAGAAATTTGTTAATTATTCAAATATTTTTTTAAATTCTTGCTCATTAATCTTCTCTTTTTCAAGTAATGTTTGAGCAATAATATCTAATTTATCTCTGTGTTCAATTAACAATTTTTGAGCATTATTATATGCTTCATCAATTAATAATTTTACTTCAGCGCCTATTTTATCACCAATATTTTCTCCAAAAACAAACATATCATTTTGTTCTTTACCTTGGAAATCAATTGGTCCTAAATTATCACTCATACCATATTTAGTAACCATTTCTCTTGCAATTTTTGTTGCAACTTCGATATCATTACTTGCACCTGTTGAAATATCATCTAAGACTAATTTTTCGGCTGCTCTACCACCAAGTAATGCAATTAATTTTTCTTTCATTTCAGTTTTTGAAATATAATATTTATCTTCATCAGATTTATACATTGTATATCCACCTGCAACACCTCTTGGGATAATTGATACCTCTTTTACATCTGTTTGTGTTGGCAAGTATTTACTAACTACTGCATGTCCAGCTTCGTGATATGCTGTTAATTTTTTATCTTTTTCTGAATATACTCTGCTGTGTTTTTCCAATCCTACTGTAACTTTTTTAACCGCTTCTTCTATATCTGAATTTTCAATTTCTTCATGTTTATTTATTGTTGCTATAATTGCCGCTTCATTTAAAATATTTGCAAGTTCAGCTCCTGTAAACCCAGCTGTATCTTCTGCAATACTTTCTAAATTAACATCATCTGATAATCTTTTTCCTTCACTGTGTATTTTCAAAATATCTAGTCTGCCTTTTAAATCAGGTGTTGGTATAGTTATTTGTCTATCAAATCTACCAGGTCTTAATAAAGCTTTATCTAACATTTCTGGTCTATTTGTAGCAGCTAACACTATTATAGTCTCTTCTGAACTAAATCCATCCATTTCAACCAATAATTGATTTAGAGTTTGATTATTTTCTGTTTCTGCTCCACTATTTGATGTTCTTCTTGCTCCTATAGCATCTATTTCATCAATAAATACTATACAAGGTGCTAATTTTCTAGCTTTTTCAAACAATTTTCTTACTCTTGAAGCACCAAGTCCTGCAAACATTTCTATAAATTCTGAACCACTCATTGATATAAATGGTACATCAGCTTCACCTGCTATTGCTTTTGCAATTAATGTTTTACCTGTTCCAGGTTTTCCATATAATAAAACTCCCCTTGGAACTTTTGCTCCCATTTTAGTGAATTTTTCTGGTTTCTTTAAAAAGTCTACTATTTCTATTAATTCTTCTTTTTCTTCATCTAAACCTGCAACATCTTTGAATTTTATTTTAGTTTTTCTTTCTGTATCATCATATACTTGTCCTTTTTCTCCTAAACCTTGCATTTTAAATATCATTACAAATAATGCAACCATTATTAATGTAGGAAATAGGCTGAAAAGTGTTGCTGAAATTTGTGCTATTGCATTTTTAGGTTTTTGTATTAATTCTATCTCATTTCCCTCTGCAACTTTTTGTTGTATTAATTCTATAAATGCTTCTGTATTTGGAACAATTGAATTTTTTTCTTCTTCAACATCTTTTACCTTTACTTTTACTGAAGTACTTCCAACTGTCATTTCTATTTTTTCTACATTACCATATGAAATTTCTTTTATTAAATCTGTATATGCAAGTGTTTTTTCATCTTTATCTTGGTTATTTGTCAAAAAATAAATTGCTATACCAGATAAAATAACTATTGCAATTAAAACAACTACTGATATTATTAAAGTTTTTTTGTTTTTGTTATTTTTTTTATTACTCATTTTTATAATTTGATCCTTTCTTTTTTGGAGTTTAGAAATTAGAGGTTGGAGGTTAGAAGTCAGAGGTTAGAGGTTAGAGGTCAGAAGTCGGAGGTCGGAAGTCAGAATTCCTTCACAAGCTTCTACTTCACCAACCTCTATTTCACTAACCTCCATTTCACCAACTTCTATTTTCTCTGACATCTATTTCGCCGACTTCTATTTCACCATCTATGCATTTGAACCTTCAGGTTCTTCTCCATTTGTATTATCTTCTTTTGTTTCTTCTTTTTTCTTTTTATCTTTTTTTCCTGTATTTTTATTTTCTTCCTTATTTTCCTTTTTGTTTTCTTCCTCTTGTCTTTCTTTTTCTTCCATTTCTTCTTTTACTTCTTTTTGCACTTCAACAATTTTTTGTACTTCACCTTGTTTTTTATTAAATTCTGACTTTAACATAAATACTGCTGCTATTACATATATTGATGCTACTAGCATATACATTATATCAAAATAATCTATTGTAAATGTATAGAATGCGTTTACTATTAAATAAATCATATTTAATATTGTTGGTAAAGTCACTGCATATACTGCCATATTAAATACTGCTACAAATCTTATTTTTAATCTTAAAATCCATGTTGCCATATATCCAACTAATGCTATAATTGCTATATAGCATAAAGTATTTATAAAATAAATAACAAATGCATATATTAATAATGCTAAAAATAAATTTAAGTATATTGGCATCATATCAGAACTTGTTAAATAATCAACTATTTGTTGCTTATCAAATTCTGTTATTCCCATTTCTGAAAATAGTTCTTTATAATCATAGTTAGCTGTACCTTGTATTCCTACTTCTTTAAGTATTAATTTATTTTTTAATATTATTATTCCATTTTCTTCTTCATTTATTTGATTTATATATTGATTTATTTGTTCTTCACTATCTGTTTTTGTATCAATAATTACTTTTCCAAAATTAGAGCTGTCATCTGTTATAACTTCTTCTGTTTCTACTTGTAATGTTCCATCATTATATGTAAGTTCTGGAGCCTTTTCATTTATATATTGTGCTATATTTTTCATTTCTAAACTTGTTCTATAAGTTGAAACTAATGATGAAATAATTGCTAATATTATAACCAATATGCTTAAATATTTTATAGCTCTTCTAAATCCTTCTGCTGATAATTCTGCATATTTTTCAATTTTATCTATTGAATACCATACTTTTTTAAAAAAGCCTTTTTTCATTTCATCTTTTTTTGTTTTTTCTTCCTTTATCTCTTCTTTATTTTGTGGATTTTCTTTCACTTTATTTCCACTCCCTTCTAATACTACTATCAACATGTTTAATATTTGTATTGAAAACTACTTCATCATTTATTTTAACATCTTTTCCTGTTATATCAACAGTAACATGATATGTGCCTACTCTTCCTAATATAGGACAGTTTTGACCATTTATATTAACAAATAGTTGTTGTTTTCTAAATAGATTTTTCATATCTCCTACAATATATCTAATTTTATCAATTGTTCTGAACATATCTATTCCTGTTTGAATATTTACTCCATCTGCATATCCACATGGAATTATTGCAACCTTTGTATCTTTTTTTGTTGTATAAACATTTGAATATCCAATATTAAACCCTTTTGGCAATTCTTTTATTTCTGCAACATTGGCTTTTAAATATCCTATCTTTCTTAATCCCATCGAATTTTTAAAAGATATTCTACCAGTAAATGCTGAGCCTACTCTTACAGCATTTAAGTGCATATTTGGAAATTTTATAAAAGCTGATGTATTACATACATGTAACATTCCTGTTTCTATATCATTCATTTTTAATACTTCGATACAATCCATAAATCTGTCAAATTGCAATTTAGTATATTTATCATCATAATATGCATTTGAAAAATGGGTAAATGTTCCTTCTATTTTTATATTTTTTAGAGGTTTTAATGTTTTTATCATTTCTTCTCTATTATTATATACAAAACCATATCTTCCAAAACCTGTGTCAATTTTTATGTGTGCCTTTACTTTTTTATTTAGTTCTCGTCCAATTTTCTCAGCAACTTCTGCCGTTTCTTTTGAGCCTATTGTTATTACTACATTGTTTTCTACTAATGTCTTGACATCTTCTTCTACACTTGTTGAGGATAACATTAATATTTTTTCTTTTATACCCGCTCCTCTTAATTTCAATGCTTCTTCTATTGTTGATACTGCAAAAAAATCTATTCCATTATCAATTAAAAATTTTGTATATTCTACTATTCCTAGCCCATATCCATTTGTTTTTACAACTGCTATTATTTTTACTTTATTTCCATTGTCATCTGGTAAATTTGTATTTGCATGTTCTTTGATTTTTTCTATATTGTATCTTAAATCTTCTTTATTTATTACTACTGATTTCAAAATTTTCTTTTCACTCCACTTCGTGTCCAAAAGGGACGGTTCTTTTTGGACAAAATGTCCAAAATTCCCCGATCTTATTTAAGATGTGTCCCAATTGGACAAAATGTCCAATTAGAACCGTCCCTTTTGGACATTTATTTTGATATTTTTCTTTTTATTTGTCTCAATGTTCTAAATGCTTTTTCTGAGAATTTGTACATCTTATATTTTAAAGGTTTAAATGGTATGTAAATTTCTCCTATAAATTCTGTGAATTTTGCTCCAAATCCTTTTTTAAACCTATATAATCCATATTGTGGATGACTTTCATCTACAACTCCTGATACTCCTCTAAAGTCATATACATCGTCATGTCTTGCTATTGCCATTCTTATCATTTCCCATTGTAACAAGTAGTTTGGCATTAAGTTTCTATGTTGATTACTACTTGCTCCATATAAATACCAAGTTTTGTTTCCATAAAATATTGGTATTACTCCTGATATTGGCTTGCCTTCATAATATGCCATTAATAATTTCATGTGTCCTTCTGGTACCATGTTGTCATACATTTTTTCAAAGTACTCTAATGGTCTTGTTATAAATCCGTCTCTATTTCCTGTTTCTATCATTATTTTATGGAAGTCTTTTAAATCTTCTTTTGTGCCTTCTCTTATTTCTATACCTTTTTTGATAGCTAAACGAATATTGTATCTCCATTTTTGATGAAATCCTGCCATTATTTCTTCTTCTGTTTTGTCTTTAATATCTAGTCTAAATACAAATCTTGGTTGTATTTCATCTTTAAAATCTTTTGCATCATCTTTTATTTGATATCCTAAATTTGTTACTATATCTCTAAATGCTTGGTCATCTGTTTCAATGTCTGGCTCTATTCTTAATCCTATTGCATTATATTTTTTTGCTAATTCTTTTGCTCCGTCTGTTAGTTGTTTCATAACTGATATGTCATGTATATCACATACAGGTCCTCTTGATGCATACATTATATTTCCGAATATTGGCATTTTTCTTATCCATACACATAATGAACCTATTATGTTTTTGTCTTCGTCTTCTGCTAGTATTACTTCTGGTGTCCAGTTTGGCTTTTTTATCTCTGCCCATTCTAGTGATTGTTGAAAATTACATCTTTCATGTCCTTCTAGAAATTTTTTGTATTCTTTTTTTGAGTCTTCGTCTGTTACAAATCTCATTTTTTATTTTTTCCTCCTAATTATTATTTACGATTTAATGGTATTTTACACTAATAACTGTAAATTTACAAGTTATTTTGCAGAAAATTTACAATCCTTTATTTTTGTGGTATAATTATGTTATCAAGTTATCACATGAAGGGAGTGACTTTATGAAGTATATGGATGTGGGATGCAATATAAATTGCTGGGAGTGCAATAAAAAATGCGATTTAAAAGAAATTTTGCAAATTTCCATTTATTTACCTATTACTGAGCAATATGTATATTCTGAATTTATGGAAATACTGAAAGCTCAGGCAGGTCAACTATTGCTTTCAGGTATTAGTAAAGAGGTTTTAGATGAAGAAATAAAAGTACTCGCAGTTTCTTTCTATGTTGCAAGACTAAAATTAAAAGAACAGCTTATTCCAGATACAGAAAATTAAACACTTCAAAAAAGCTCTATAACAATTGCTATAGGGCTTTTTATTTTTGGTGGAGATGAGGAGAGTCGAACTCCTGTCCATAATACTTTCCAAATAGACCTCTACAAGTTTATTTTATCTTTTTTATTCATTTTTAATTCGCCGATAAACAGGCTAATTAAAAATATAGCTTTATAAAATACCCACTATTTCTAAAGCTAAAATAGCTTTGTTTCCTACTTTAATTTGACACCCTATTTAAATCAGTAGGCTATTTAAATAAGATGACGCCGCAATTAGGCAGCGTATGCTAATTCTTCGTTATCAGCGTTTATTTTTAATTTCCCGTTTTTTAAAGTGGCCAACGAGAATCCACTACTTGCTATCTATTTTTCTGGTAATATGTCGAAACCATTACATCCCCATGTGCTTTTTAATTATACTATATTTTATTATTTTTATCAACAATTTAATCATATTTTCATACTATATTTTAGGTGATTTAGATGAGTATTGTTCCTACAAATGTTAGTTATAATTATTCTTTAATGTCTCAAAATCTTGCTACTTTAAATCGTACATATCCATTTTTAAATATTCAAACAGTTGGAAATAGTGTTTTAGGTAAAAATATTTATGTTGTTAAACTTGGCAAAGGTACTAAAAAAGTTTTTTATTCAGCTTCTATACATGCAAATGAGTGGATTACAAGTGTTTTACTTATGAAATTTATTGAAGATTATTGTATTGCATATAATAATAATTCTAGATTATATGGTTATTCTGTTAGAAGATTATTTAATTCTGTTTCCATTTATATTATGCCTATGGTTAATCCTGATGGGGTTGATTTAGTTACAGGTAATTTTAATAAATCTTCTATTGCATATTTAAGAGTTTTAAACATATCTAGGCAATTTGCTGATATTCCTTTTCCAAGTCGGATGGAAAGCTAATATTAATGGTGTTGATTTAAATTTGCAATTTCCTGCTGGTTGGGAAAATGCTAAAGAAATAAAATATGCTCAAGGATTTACCAAGCCTGCCCCTCGAGATTTTGTAGGTTATCGGTCCATTAACTGAACCAGAAGCTTTAGCTATTTATAATTTTACACTTGAACATGATTTTTCTTTGGTAATTTCTTATCACACTCAGGGCCAAGAAATTTATTGGAATTTTCAAAATATTAATCCTCCTCATGGATATGAAATTGGTACTTATTTTGCAAATTCAAGTGGATATTTATTAACAGATGTCCCTTATAATTCTAGTTTTGCCGGGTTTAAAGACTGGTTTATTCAAGAATATTATCGCCCCGGATATACAATTGAGGCTGGTATTGGTGAAAATCCTCTTCCTATTTCTCAATTTGATGAAATTTATAGAGATAATTTAGGTATATTAGTTTTAGGAGCAGTTCTCTAAAATCTGCTCCTAATTTGAACTTATTTTGTCATCTCTTTCAAATCCATCATTTGAGTAATATTCATAACTTCCATTATTAAACTTCAATACCGTCCCTTCTGTTGCCCTATCTAATAAATCTTTTGGAATATTAACTTCTTCAAATTCAAAATTAGATTCATCTGTTAAGTCCTTTAAAAAACGGTTATTGCCTAATTCCTCACTCACCAAATATAAATGCCCTTCTTTTCTATATCTATCCAAGTTTGCATTTTGTTTATCTATTATTTCATTTGCCATACTTATTATTTCTTCTTGCAATTCTTTAGTGGCAAAATTATCAATTACATATTTGTCATTTTCTATTCTAAAAACATCATTTACACCTATATTTTCTGGCATATCTTTCTTGTTTATTTCCAATTCTTCTATTTTATCATTTTCTACCTTTAATACATTATAAACATTATTATTATAATTTTTTTCATTATTTGACCAATATGTCTTTTTACTATCTTTTACAAAATACATTGAGTCATTACTAAAATTTTGTCTAGCATATTCTAATATAACATCATTTAATTTCCACCTTATAGAATTCTCATTTCCAGTCGTTACACTATTTTTAGACAATATATCTTCAATTATTGGAACATCTTCACTTCTGCATCCTAAGTTATTTTTCATGTTATTTTCTAAATAATTTGAAAGTTCATTTATAAAATTTTGCAAAAAAGTATTCTCCTTTAAACCGCTTAAAAATATCGTTTATTAAATCTAAATTCAATAAATAATCACTCCTTTATTTTAATTTTTAATGTTGGAAATCTACTATTGATAAATAGTAGCAAGAATTAAACTAGAAGTAATTATATATTATTTTACATAAATTTTCAATAGTTTTTGTAAATTTTTTATTTTTCGCAACTTTCACCTGTCGCATAATCAATTTTTATTCCTGGTTGCACATTGTAACAATAAACATTAAAACGAACGCCCTGCCCATTATCTTCAACAGACCAAGCCTCCATTTGTACTCCACTCGCAAGTTTATTATCTCCTTCAAATATAGGAGTCACCCTATAAAGTACATGATTATTTTGATTACTCTTGATATAATCTGCAACAATATTTTCAAATGGTAACATTCCTTCTGTATTTAAGTATCTTGTTCCTGTAATTAAATTCTTTTTATTATCATTTTCTCCCGCAAGTTGCCAACCAATTAAATGGCAACGATTATACAAATATTTATCTTTAATTAAATTATCATACCTTTTTTGCACCCATCCAGAAAGATCTTTAACACTTCCTATTTCGCCACGTTCTTCTCCTTCTTTTGGCATTATTTCTTTACAAATATTTGCAAAAGCTACACCACTTCTACCTAAATTATCCCATTCACTATATTTTTCAAAAGGTTCTGTAGTATAGTCCTCTTCAATAAAATAAGGATTATTATTATTTATTTCCACATAAGGATTTGATAAATATTCTGGTATCGTAGATAAATCAAATATTATATTTTCATTTTGTACTGTATTTTCTATATTATTTGTTTCATTTGGGCTTTCTATATTTGTGTTAATATATCCATAAACTATAATACAAATTATTATTACTAATCCAATGATTTCTTGCCAGATATTTTGTTTCTTATTTTTTCTTCTTTTGCCCATAAATTGCACCTCTTATTTTTATTTTTCTTATAATATCACAAAGTTTACTATTAATCAATTTTTAATTTTTTTGATATTATACAGCTTTCGACAGACTTTTCTTTTTATTAGGGGTATCATTTTATTATCAACTGCAGAAAGGAGAGAAGAATATGTCGAAAGAAGAGCTTTTATCAACTACATACGAGTCAGCATGTGATGCAATGCATGCTTTAGAAGAGTTTTTGCAGGAGGTTGACAATTCTTGGAGAGACGAAACTCGAGGCAATTATCAAAATTTAAGAGTTATCGGAAATCGAATATTCGAGTAAAAAATCCCCCTAGTAAGCCATAAATATGACTTTCTAGGGGATTTTTCTATTTTTATTATGCTGTTTCTCTACTTTTTTTATCAGGCATATGTCTATTTTTTTTAGATTTTGCTTGTTCAATTTCATTTTTTTCACTAATAACTATTTCTGGTTCTTTTTTATCCAAAACTGTTTCTTTAGTTATTATACATTTTGAAATATTAGGTGTGGAAGGAATTTCAAACATAATATCTCTCATTATTTCTTCAATAATTGAACGAAGTCCTCTAGCCCCTGTTTTTCTTTCTATTGCTTTATCTACAATTGCTTCTAATGCATCTTGATTAAATTCAAGCTCTACATCATCCATTTCTAATAATTTTTGATATTGTTTTACTAATGCGTTTTTTGGCTCTGTTGCAATTTTTATTAAAGCTTCTTTATCTAAATCTTTAAGTGTTGCAATTATTGGTAATCTTCCTATAAATTCTGGTATTAATCCATATTTTAATAAATCTTGTGGTAACATTTCTTGAAAAATTTCATATTTGTTGATTTCTTTTTGGCTTTCTATTTTAGTTCCAAATCCTATGCTCTTTTTACCTGTTCTATCTTTTATGATATTTTCTAATCCTTCAAATGCTCCACCACAAATAAATAAGATATTTTCAGTATTTATTTGTATCATTTCTTGGTTGGGATGTTTTCTTCCTCCTTGAGGTGGAACTGATGCTATTGTACCTTCAATTATTTTTAATAATGCTTGTTGTACTCCTTCGCCGACTTACATCTCTTGTAATTGATAAATTTTCAGATTTTCTTGTTATTTTATCAATTTCATCTATATAAACTATACCTTTTTCAGCCTTTTGAATATCCCCATCAGCTGCTTGTATAAGTTTTAATAGAATATTTTCAACATCTTCTCCAACATATCCAGCTTCTGTAAGTGTTGTTGCATCTGCTATTGCAAATGGTACATTTAAAATTTTTGCTAATGTTCTTGCAAGAAGTGTTTTTCCACATCCTGTTGGTCCTAAAAGTAATATATTACTTTTTTGAATTTCCACATCATCTTTGTCTTTTTTGTCACTATCTTCATGTGCTATTCTTTTATAATGATTATATACTGCAACTGATAATGTTCTTTTTGCCTCTTCTTGTCCTATTACATAATCATCTAAAATTTTCTTTATTTCTTTTGGACTAGGTATTTTATCTAAATCGTTTAGAGTGTATCCTTCTTCTTCCTCTTCATAAACTTCTGCTGCAATTATACTTGTGCAAAGATCTACACATTCATCACAAATATATACACCTGGTCCTGCAACTATTTTTTTTACACTGTCTTGTGATTTTCCACAAAATGAACATCTTACACTTTTAGGTACATCATTTTTTGCCATTTTTTATACTATCCTCCTATTTCCACTTTGAGTAATTCAAATGATAATTATTGTTTGAATTTACATTCTTTTATCCATAATACCATCAATCAATCCATATTCTAAAGCTTCTTGTGCTGACATATAATGGTCTCTTTCTGTGTCTTTTTCAATTTGTTCTATTGGTTGACCTGTTTTTTCGCTTAATAATTTATTTAGTTTTTCTCTTGTTCTTATCATATGGTCTGCATGAATTTTGATTTCAGTTGCTTGACCTGAAATTCCTCCACCTTGACCACCTATTAATGGTTGATGTATTAATATTTCTGAATTTGGTGTTGCAAATCTTTTTCCTTTTTCACCATTTGCTAAAAGTACTGCTCCAAAGCTTGCAGCTAATCCTACACATATTGTTGTTACTGGACATTTGATGTAGTTCATTGTATCTACAATTCCCATACCATCTGTTATTGATCCTCCTGGTGAATTTATATATAAGAATATTTCTTTATCTGGGTCTTCTGACTCTAAAAATAATAATTGTGCAATTACTAAACTTGCAGATGTTGGGTTAACATCTTCTCCTAAAAATATAATTCTATCTTTTAATAATCTTGAGAAAATATCGTATGATCTTTCTCCTTTGCTTGTTTGTTCTATTACATAAGGTACTAAACTGTCTTTTTCTAACATTTTTTATTCCTCCTTTTTATTAGATGTCGGCGTAACAGATGTCGGTGAAATAGATGTCAGTGAAATGGAAGTTGGTGAAATGGAGGTCAGTGAAACGGAAGTCGGTGAAATGGAAGTTAGTGAAATAGATATTTTATATTTCACCCTCTAACCTCTGACCTCTGACTTCCGACTTCTGACTTCTGACTCCAACCTCTAACCTCTAACATCCAACTTCTAACTTCTGACCTCTGACCTCTGACCTCTGACTTCCGACATCTTCCTTCTGGCTTTAGCCAAAAAAGGTCGGTAATGAATTTCTTTTGTATTTTTCACCCCAACCTTTCCTTTAATGTCCCACCCGGGACTGTCCCCTTTGGGACATTATTTTTTCATTTTTGCATTTTTTACTAAAAATTCTAGAGCTTTTTCAGATTCTAATCCACTCTTTATGTATTTTCTTACATTTTCGTTTTTCATAAATTCTTCATCATCTGGCTTTCCATAATTTTTAGCCATTTCTTTTACTTTTTCTACTATTTCATCTTCTGTTGCCTCTATTTTTTCTGCTTTTATTACTGCTTCTAGCATAAGTCTAGATTTAATAGCTTCTATTGCTTGAGGTTCATATTCTTTTTTAACTTCTTCAGCTGTTTTTCCCATCATTTGAAGATATTGTTCTAATTTTATTCCTTGATATGATAATCTGTTTTCAACATTTTTTAGCATATCTTCTGTTTCTGTTTCTATCATTCCTGAAGGAATATCAACTTTTACATTTTCACATACTGCTTTTATAACAGCATCTTCTGTTTCATATTTTTGTTTTTGTTCGTTATCTTTTTCTAATCTGTCTTTGATGCTTTTCTTTAATTCTTCTAATGTGTCAAATTCGCTTACATCTTTTGCGAATTCATCATCTAATTCTGGTAATTCTTTTTTCTTGATTTCATGTAATTTTACTTTAAATGTTGCATCTTTTCCAGCTAAATCTTTTGAGAAGTATTCATCTGGGAATTTTACATTTATATCTTTTTCTTCATCAATTTTCATTCCAATTATTTGGTCTTCAAATCCTGGTATAAATGTGTTACTTCCTATTTCTAATTCATGACCTTCAGCTTTTCCACCTTCAAAAGCTACTCCATCGACAAATCCTTCGAAGTCTATTACTGTGATGTCTCCGCTATCGGCCGCTCTATCTTCTATTGATACTAATCTTGAATTATGTTCTTGCATATGTCCTAATTCATGATTTATATCTTCATCTGATACAGTATACTCTATTTTTGGTATTTCTATACCTTTATATTTTCCAAGTTCTGCTTCTGGTTTTGTTTGGAATACTGCTGTGAATATTAAATCTTTTCCTTTTTCTATTTGTTTTACATCAATATCTGCTTTGCTTACAACTTCTATGTTGTTTTCTTTTAATGCTTCTTCTAATTCTCCTGGTACTACTTCATTGAAGGCATCTTCATAGAATATTTCTTTTCCATAATATTTTTCTACTATATTCATTGGAGCTTTACCTTTTCTGAATCCTGGTATATTAAAGTATTTTGCACTTTGAAAATATACTTTTTTTATTGCTTCATCAAATTTTGCAGCTTCTATTGTTAATTCTAGTTTTACCTCATTTGCGTTTTCTGTTTTTTCTACTTTACATTTCATTGTTCTTTCAATCCTTTCATAATTTATATAGCTTATATATTATACCATATTTTTCCTAATTTGCAAGGTTTTTTTGATAATTTTCAAAAAATACTTGTTTTTTTTATTTTTTTATGATAAACTTATTAGCAGTCAATTTATTTTAAAAATTTAGGAGGTGCAAAGATAATGGCTAAATGTGCAGTTTGTGGTAAATCACAAAGTAATGGAAATAAGCTTAGCATTACTCGTTCACATATAAGTAAAAGAAGTCCAAGAACTTGGAAACCAAATTTAAGAAGTGTTAAAGCTATAATGGAAAATGGTGAAGCAAAAAGAATTCACGTTTGTGCAAAATGTTTAAAAGATGGTAAAGTAAAAAGAGCATAAAGCTCTTTTTTTGTTTTAATACAAAAGAAAAAGAGTAGAATTATTATTTAAAATATTCTACTCCATTTTCTTTTTAACGAATTATCAGAATTGCTCCTCCTCTTTTATTTGCTATACAGAATTCAAAACCCAAAAGAATAAAAAATGCTTCCCAATAATCTTTCTTATTACTTTTTTTAATTGGGCATTGGAATTTTTTTAAATCTGCATAGCTTACAAAATATTTACCAATCTCATTTTCTGGTTTAATTATTTTTTGTAGCTCTTCATTTTCTCTAAAAAATTTTTCAACCCGTTTTATTTCATCATTGTCGACTTCTAGATCTTTTGGTTTGGGTAATATTTCTAATAATTCTTCTTTTTTCATCATTCTCCTCCACCATTTGGCTATCTTATGCTTGTTAATAGTTACTCTATTAAAACTCCATTTGTTGCTTAATCAGGAGATTATAAAATTTATCTGTGTTATATATTAACATAAATTTATTGTGTTTTCAACTATTTTTAATTATTTTTATGTATTAAACTGGTAATTTATTATCACTTGCAATTTTCTTACTTTCTGTTTTTATTTTTCTTTCTACCTTTTTCAAATCTTCTGCCGGTTTCAAATTTTCTGGCTTAATCCCTCTTTTATTTAACATTTTTCTTACACTTAAATTATTATCAACATGTTCTTCTGTTATGCTATCTTCTCCATACATATCTTTTTCAGTTACATTATAATTTGTCATTTCTGTTGCTAAATTTTTAGCGGCAATTGTTAATGTTGGCAAAAAATCTGCAAGTGGTCTATTTTCTTTTACTCCATATTTAGCTTTCATTTGCATTGTATTTAATCCACCAAATAAAGCTGTATCACCTTTTGAACGAATTCTTGCAAATCCTAAATCATCAACACCTCTTTCATATATATTTTTTGATAATTGTTTTTCTGATTCTCTTAATTTTTCTCTTGCTTCTAATCTGTTTATTGCTTTTATTCTGTCTTCAATAATTTCTTGCTTTCTAGTTTGTACTGCAAAATAAGTTTGTGCAAATGCTATTTCTTCTTTTTTAGAATCCCCATTTTGTGCTATTAAGTAACATGCATATCTTGTTAGCATATAATCTTGTATTTTTCTCTGTGCTCCTTTTGCTAGTTTTATCATTTTCGTGACCTCACGAAAATGATCTTCTACTGTTATTCCAGTATTTTCACATGATTTTATTGCTTTCTTTATTGTCTCAACAAAATTTTCCCATCTCTTATATCCAAGCTGTATTTGCAAATCTCTAGCATACCAAAATTCTACATTTTCTTTTTCCTCTGTGTTTACAATAGAATCAAATTTATTTTTCAATTCTATTAATTTTTCTTTTTCAAAATCCATATAAATCACTCCATAAAAAAATACTCATAATAGCATAATTGGTATTTAATTTTCTTCGTTTTTTGTTACATTTATTTTTATAATTTTATGATATTACTGTGAATTCATTTTAAAACATTTGTTTTTATATGTCAAGTGATTTTATATAATTTATATATAAAATTTTATTTTAAAATAAAGAAGAGAAATTTTAAGTATTAGCCACAAAATTTCTCTTCTTAATATCTTAAAATAGGGATTTTTAACCCGTCCCCAAATCCTAATCTTTAATTCCAAAAATAAATTTTACAAATCCTCGTAAAAATTTTGGAACTTTTTTCACAACTATAGTCATATGTAATACCTCCTTTTTTAGCAAGCCAGCCACATTAACCCTACACAAGCAAGAGCTACACCTATTATAAATAGCCAGCCTGTAAGTGGAAGCAATAATACTAACAATATACCAAGTCCTATTCCTATCAATATAACTCCTATTGTCTTTTTTAATACACAGAACATATTATTACCTCCTCTTTTTTATATATTATATTAGCCTAAATGTTTTATTGTTCCTTTTTTATGTTACTCCATTTTTAGTTATTGATTTTTCTCGTTTTACAATATATAATATGATTAAAATTATATAAGTGAAGCAAGAAAGGAATGAAATTTTTATGAAGAAAAATGATGTAATAAATTTTGTTGAAATATTGAAAAAAACTTATCCAGATGCAACTTGTAGTTTAGATTTTAAAACTCCTTTTCAAATGGTAGTTGCAGTAATGCTTTCAGCTCAATGTACTGATGAAAGAGTTAACAAAACAACGCCTAGCTTATTTGAAAGATGTAAAACTATTCAAGATTTTGCTGATATTGATATTAAAGAATTAGAAGATATTATTCACCCTTGTGGTTTTTATAAAAATAAAGCAAAAAATATTAAGTTATGTGCTAAACAAGTTCTTGAAAATTTTGGCGGTGAAGTTCCTGATAATATGGAGGATTTACAAACTTTAGCTGGTGTTGGTAGAAAATCTGCTAATGTTGTTATGTTAGAAGCATTCAACAAACCACAAGGTATTGCAGTTGACACTCATGCTAAAAGAATTTCTAATTTAATTGGTCTTTCTAAAGAATCTGACCCTTCTAAAATTGAACAAGATTTAATTAAAATTTTTCCTAAAGAATATTTAAAAGATATTAATCATCTATTTGTTTGGCATGGTAGAAATACTTGTGTTGCAAGAAAGCCTAAATGCGATACTTGTACAGTAAAAGAGTATTGTAAATATTATAAAAAAAATAGGGATTAAGGGGACACCACTCCAAATCCCTATTTTTTCTCATATTTAATTACTTCAATATTACTATTTTTGCTTCTTTCCACCATTTTTTCATAAACTTTATTTCTCAAATTTTCCTGCTGTTCTTTTATTGACAACCCCTCATCTGGGAAAAATGGTCCATCTATATATGATACTATTTTTACCTTATCATTGTTTTTGCCATAACTTTGATATGTATTTGTCATGCAAAATGTTGGTGTTCCTAACTTTACAGGATATTTAAATGATACTGATTTGAATGGTCTTATTTTTGTATAATATGGCCATATATGTGCTTCTGGAAATATTGTTATTGAATATCCTTTTTTTATTCTTTTTTCTATTGTGTCTAAAAAATTCTTCATTGCTTCTTTATTGCTTGGAATTGGTATTGCTCCTAACATTTGTACAGCATTTCCTAAAAATTTCATAGATACATTTTCTGGGTTTACTATTAAATAATTTATTTTTGGAAATACTGCGTTACTTATTAAAAATGTATCTGCAAAGGCTTGTGTATGATTTCCATATATAAAATATCCTTGTTTTTTATATGGTTTTAATTTTTCTTTTCCTATAGTTTTTGTTCTAAATTTTATTTTGGCATATAAATATTTTATTGGAAGACTTATTACATTTTGTAAAAGGAATGCACATGCATTCCATATTACGTTTTTATGTATATATTTATAATTTTCATCTATTTTTTTAGGCTCTATTTTTGCTGTTGAAAATTCTTCATTTAATTCATCTTCATAATAAATAATTTTTTCATTCTTCATTTATTACTACTTCCTTTTTTGTTGTATATTCTAATGGAATTCCATAAAAATCTTCATAAATATTTTTCCAAATTTCAAAATTCTTATTTAGCATTTCCTCTGTATTTTCTCTTTGTGATAAATTTTCATCTGGATAAATTGGTTCTGCTATATTTACAGTATATTCTTGGATAGGGAATCCATCATCACCTATTATGTTGCTATCATTCATTGTTATAAATATTGGTATAATTGGTACATTATTTCTTGCTGCTATTTTAAATGCTCCATGTTTTAGTGGCTTTGGTTTTCTATAATTCCACCACATGCTTTGTTCAGGATATATTAATATAAAATCTCCTTTTTGTAATAATGTATCTACTGCTTTCATAAATTCTACCATTGTTCTTTTATTTGAACTTAATGGTAATGTATCACAGTTTCTGAATAAAAATCCATAAAAACCTGGAAAATTAGTATAATTTCCTTCTCTTATTACTTTGTGCAATTTTTTTGTTTTTGCTTGACCTGCTAATCTAAATACTTTTTCTATTGTAAAACAGTCAAATGGATTAAAGTGATTACATGTTACTATTGCTCCTGTTGACACTTTACTTAAGTTTTCCATTCCTTTTATATCTTTTATTATTAATTTATTGTTTTTTAATAAATTATCTAAAAATCTTTCTCCAACTTCATTTGCAAATATTCTTTTTATTTTACTTGTCATTGTTGTTCTTAAATAATCTATATTTTCTGGAGTTAGTACAATTGTTGGTGGGTCATCTTCAGCATCAACATCAAATTTTCCTTCTAATTCTAGTTGTTCAATTTTTTTCAATACTTCTATTCTATATGCTGATTTTCCTATTACTTTTTCTGGTTCATTTTCTGTTTTATTTTTCTTGTCTTTGCCTATTTTTGCTAATTCTGCTAGCACTTTTTTAGTTTCCATAAAACTATCTCCTATTTATTCTATCATCACCTGCACATGCATTTTCCTTTGTTGCAAGTTCTACTAATCCTTTTTCTGCTTCTCTATCTTTAAATTTTTGTTCTTCTGTATAACTATCTCTTATTCTTAAAATTTCATCATAAAATTCTGTTTTTTCAGCATATTTCCAAAAATATTCATGATATGTAACATCTTCAAAATGCCATGGCTTATATGCAAAATTATAATGTATTAATTTGATGTCTTCAGGTTTTGTTTCATTATTTACATATGGCATTACATCCCAGTCATGACTAATTAGTGTTACTCTTCCTTTGCATAATCTGTTTAGATAATCTTGGTCTTGTGCAACTGAAAATTTAACTGTACTTAATAAATATAAGAATTTTTCTTCAAACTTAAATTTTCTAAGTTCATCTAAATTCATTAATAGCACACCTGCATTAAAATAATGTTGATATTTTGCAACCCCAACTACTAATTCAGCATAATCTTGGAAAACTTTATTATACTGGATTATATCATCTGGTGCTGCTGCAACTAGATTTGTGCCCATATCTGTATTATATAATTCTGATATATCTCCTACTACTATAATATCACTATCTAAATATAATACTTTATCATATTGTGGATAAAGATCCGGTAAAAATAATCTAAAATATGTTGTATTTGTATAATAATCACGTGTATATAATTTATCTTGGACTTTTTCGATATAATAACTTAAATCAACAAATTCTATATTTACATTTTCATCTTCATATTTCTTTATTTGTTTCATATGTTCTTCTTGTACATTTGTATGTAAAACTTTTATTAAATATTTATAATCTTTATTTGCATTTTCTATTAATGATTTTAATGCAACTGCTAAAAATGGTATATATTGGTCATCAATTGCAAAAAATATTGGTATTTCCTTTAATTCTTTATTCATTTACTTTTTCCTCTTTTCTTGATTCGTATTGTTTTTTCAATTCTATATATTCATTTAAGTCGTCATCAAATGTATGACATTTTAGTACTTCATGTACTTCTTTTATATGCCATTGTTTATAATTCTCTGTATGTGGATATGGTCTCCATAATAGTCTTTTGCAAAAATGACAAATTACTGTACCTTTTCTATTAAATTTTGATTGTTCATTATATATTCTTGGTAGTATCAATTTTTTTGTTGTTGCCTTATATATTGCATCTTGGTCTGCAAATAACATTTTTTTAGTTTTTATTAAATCTCTTGCTTTTTCTAAAAGCCCTGTTTCTTTAATTTTTTTCATATTTAGCAATAACATTCCTGCATTTATATAATCTGGATATAATAATACTGAACCATATTTTTCTTTTACTGCTGCATATTCATAATCTGAAACATCAATATTATATAATTTTGATATATCATCATCTGCCATCATATCAATATCAAGATATAAAATTTTATCTGGTATTTCCGGAACCAAATCTGCTAGTAATCTTAATAATGTATATGGTGTACAATATGCACTTTCATTTTTGCATTTTCCAAATTCTTTTTCATATAAATCTGTAACATCTATTTTTATTACACTATTTTCTGGATTTTTAGTTTTTATAACTTTATCTAAAAATTCTATTTGTTCGTCTTTAATTGATGTATATTCTGGTTTTATTCTGGTAAGGTCCATTGTAAATATATAACAATTTACTGTTTCTTTTGTTTTGTTTGTAATTGATATAAGTTCTGTAAGTGCCCCATCAAATACCTTTTCATTTCCACATAAAAGTATATTCATAAACATTCCCCTATAACTTTTTTAATTCACCTTATTATATATTAATTTTCTTCTTTTTTCAACATTTTTTTAGTTTTTAATATATTTATTGTTGTTACAATTGCACTAATTATTACTAATAAATAAAAACTTATACCTCTATTTAGTAACATTGCACTACTAATCATGTTTTGTGGAAATACTGATTTATATATTTCCATAAATCCACCTTCTGTTACTCCTACTGCTCCTGGTGATGGTATTCCTGATACTGTTGCAAATAAAATTGCTTGGATTGATACTATTTGTATAAAATTATATCCGCTTAATCCAAATGAACGATATACCCAATATGATACGCTATAATATGCTATAAATTGAATATATGTTGTTAATAAAGTTCTTAATATTACTAATTTATTGTTTTTAATGTAACTACTGCTATCTTGATATTTAGCTAGTTCTGCTTCTAGCTTCATTTGTTTATCTTCTATGTTTTTAATTTTTAATTTTTTCATTATTTTTATTACAAAATTGATTAGTTTGTTTAATAATTTTTTTGAAAAAATTGCTATTAAAAGCAATGTAAGCGCACTTGCATTTAATATTATTCCTAAAATAAAAAATCCTACTAATGTTTTGTTTAAATATTTGTAGTTAAATATTACACTTATTAATGCCATTGAAATTGTTACTACTTGCATACTACTTAAATTTATTAAAAGTGCTAAAGTTGAGTTTGCTACTGAAATTTTATCTTTATACATGTAGTATATTTGCATTGGTTGTCCTCCACTTGCTGCTGGTGTTATACTACTAAAGAAAAATCCTATTAGTGCATATTTTATATTTTGCCATAATGTTGATTTTTCATTTAAGTTTTTTAACGTTCTTCCTATGTTTATTGCTTCACATATTATATATATACACATACATAGCGCTGCTATTAATATATATTGTTTTTTTACGTTTTGAAATACGCTAAATATTTCTGTTATGTTTTGATCTTTTAGGATTATATAAAAGGTCAATATTATTAGTAAAATAAATATTATTAGGTTTCTTATCATTCTTTTTGTTTTTTTCATTTTCTTTTCTTCCATCTTTTTTATTTTCTTGTATATTATCTTGTATTTTTTTATTTTTGTCAACTGTTTTAATTATTAAAATTATATCTTTAAAATTATGCATAAATTATAAACTAAATGTAATATAAATTATTATAAATTATTTTAAGGAGGAATTTATATATGAAAAAGATCATTTCTTGTATCTTTGTTTTTTCCATTATTTTTTGTACTTGTCGGATTTGTTTTTGCAGCAGATGAATATTATTTTGATTTGCAATATACCGGAACCATTGTAAAAAATGAAGAAAAAAATGCAAATGTATTATTAGTAGGAGTAAATGGCACTCCACATACCAATGTTCTAATTAAAGTAAAAATTACAGGTCCTGCTACCCCAAAATTATTAGCAACTGATTCAAACGGTGTAGAACATGATATTGCACAACTCGGCTATTGGGGACCACCATCTGGTTTTCCTGTACAAGGAGACTTCACAAACACCACACCAATTAAAGCTACTTTTACTAAAGAAGGAACCTATACAATAGAATTAAGTTTAGTTGATGTTTCTAATTCTAATGCCGTTATTACAAGTAAAACATTTACTATTGATGTTTCTGATGAAGAAACACCTATCAACAACATCATCACCAACAACACAATAGAAGAATTACCACAAACAGGAACTAGTATTGGAGAATTTGCAATGTATGCATTTATATTTGGTATAGTGTTCTTGGGAATCGTAGTTTATTTTAGGAAGACTCATTGAAAATAAATTTCATTTGTTTTAAATTTTCAAAAACAATTTGTTTTATGGTTTGTATTATTTTAGTAGAATTGGCTTATTTTGGAATACAGATAAAAAATCTGTTAAAAGAAGAAAAAAGTGATACATTACAACAATCTGTAGAAGAAAGATATAATGAAATAGAAAACACAACTATAAAAAAAGATATACAATGTTCTTCAACAAATAAAGTACAGATTGAGTCACATCAATTAGAAAAAAAGACTAGAATAATGCCAATAGAATTTAAGGGGTTTGAAATAATAGGAAAATTAGAAATACCGAAATTAAAGATAGATAAGTATATTTTAAAAGAAAGCACTTCAAAAGCATTAAAAGTATCTGTTACTAAATTATATGGACCAGAAATAAATGAAATAGGTAATTTTTGTATTGCAGGTCACAATTATAATACAATGCTTAAAGAAATTAAGAATTTGGAAAAAAACGATAAAATTATATTGACTGATGTTTTTGGAGATAGTGTTTTTTATGAAGTTTATGATAATTATCAGTCTTCTCCTAAAGATGTTTCTTGTCTTAATCAAAATACTGGTGGTGAAAAAGAGGTTACACTTATTACTTGTACACCAGGTGCTATTAATCGTGTAATTGTAAAAGCAGTTGAAGTTTATGATTAAAAAATATAAAAGAAACATTCAGTCAAAATGAATGTTTCTTTTAGGTCAGATTTTAATAATTTGTCCTCAATTCATACACTATAATATTCTGATTTTTGATACCAACTTCTGTATTGAATAAAGCAAATTCAACAATCACATTTTGCAAATTATGGCTCACTATGTATTGGTAAATCAAATCAAAGTAGGGAATCTCATTTAATTTTTTATCAAATATGTCCGTTTTCAAATTAAATGTGGGGTGTTCTAAAGCATCTCTTACTGATGCTCTGGGGTCCACAGATAATGTTGTATAAACTTCTCCATTTGATAAGATTTGTATCTCTCCTACTAAAATTTGATTCTCCACATAATTAGCAGAACTCACATTTATTGTGAATAACTGATAACCTCTTATCTCTGCGAGAACATCATCTAAGGCAACTTTTAACTTAAAAATACCTCCTGCTTTTGATTTGTCCCGTATTTCATAATATTTTGCTGGATACATATCTAAATTTTTTTTTACTTTCTCTGTATCATTTTCAGAAAATAATTGCTCTGGGAATTTATTAAGCTCTAATTGTTTTATCATCTTAATGCTTTCTAATTTATTGTTTATAACCATATGTTATTCCTCCTAAAATTATGTGGTCATTAGAGTCTGCATCTCGCAGAAAGAACTCAAAAATCACGAGCTGTTTTTCCGTAAGGTATTCAGGCGCATACAATGCATGGCGGTCGCCGATTCTAGCAACAGCAATCATTGCTGGACCATCATCTGTAGAATATCTGCTATCGAGCTCATAAATAAACTCACTATCAGGTTCCTTGCCATCAAGTAAAGGGGCAATTACAGTTTCAAGCCGTACAAATGCATCCTGATACACTTGCACACGTTTCTTAGTGGTAGTAGATACAAATGGCATAAATGTTTCTCCTTTCAATAATCATGAAGATGTGTATAAATTTCTATATGTAAACTCCAAAAGGAGATTATTAAATTGAGCCTAGTATATTACTAGGACTGTGCATATTATATCACTTTTTATGTAAATATGCAAGTGATATCTATTTTAAAACTTTCCAATAACCAGCTTTCTTTGAACCTTCTCTTAAAATAATGTTTACTTCTTGTAGATGTTTTATTGCTCTTGATATAGTTCTATCTGAAAGATTAGTTTTATTTACAATTTCTTCTCTTGTTATTTGGTTATTATTGATTATTAAATTTAATATTTGTTGTTCATTTTTAGTTAAATTTATTGTGCCGTTTAATGTGTCATTTATTGTGTCATCTGTTGACACTTTATTTTTAGAGTCATATTCAAATGGATTTTCTTTGTATTTAAAAGAAACTCTCAAGAAATGTTCCATAAATTTGAAACAACTTTTATCATAAGCATCTAAAATTCTTAAAACTCCAGAGCCTATATTTTCAATTAAATCTACATCTTTAAATACTCGAATAAGTTCTTTGTTTCTTGGGGCAGTAACGCCTTCTAAAAATTCTTCTTGTGATAAGCCTTGTGGTAGTCCTCCTCCTGATGTAATTTCAATCCTATCAGAATAAAGTTCAATTATCGGTGTTGTAGTTAAAGTATAATCACTATGCACCATTGCATTTATAACGGCTTCTTTTAATGCTTTACTGTCTATCATTTTTACTTCTTTTCTACCATTATATTCAATTTTTGCATAAACAGTATTTTCAGCTGTAAGCCTATCTAAAATTCTTTGTGTAGCAGTTATTAAACAACAATAACCATATTCTTGGTTTTCTATTAATTCCATTTTGCTTGTTCCTAAATATTTAACAAGTTTTATTGATATATTATTTTCATCAGCAAGTAAATAAGCATTATAGTTATATTTTCCTTCATCAGTTAATAAATTTAAGTTTCTAGCAAAATTATCATTAAGAATCATTCCATTTCCTTCATAATGAATTTTCAACTGTCTAAATGTTAAATCTTGTCTAGGAGACTCTATTTCTTTCAAGGAATTTTTTATTCGTCTGGCAAACATTTCTTCAATCATTCTCTCTGTCATTCTTTCTTTACTACTACCAATTCTAATATAACATCCTTCTGGAGTTCTTCCTTTTTTTCTTAAATAATATGGCTTTTCAGTTCCACTTGATATTATAACTTTTATTACTTCTTTATTGTCTATTGTTTCCACAGTTACATCAAATAATCCTAAAGTAGAAGGCTGAATATTATTTTTTATTCTATCTTTGATTTGTAATTGTGTTAAGTCATTATTTTCAACTCCAACAATTTGTCCGTTTTTATTTATTCCAACATAAATTATTCCACCTTCTTTGTAATTAAGAAAGGCAGTAACTTCTTGTTCAAAATCTTCATTTAATTGTTCTTTGTTTTCAATACGATTAGTTTCTGTATTTCTCATAAAATCACTCTCCTTGTGAACTTATCAAATTTTACCTATTTTATCATAAGTAAAATTTATTTACAATATAAATAAAAAATAGTATAAAATATTTCCAAAACTTTTTTTACTGCATTAATTTGCAAAAATAAAACCTTATAAATATTGGTGCATCAATATTTATAAGGTTTCTTATTGTTGGTGCAGATGGCCGGAATCGAACCGGCACGGTTTATTCAACCGCAGGATTTTAAGTCCTGTGCGTCTACCAGTTCCGCCACATCTGCATTTGTTATTTAAACTGGTTATCTTAACGACAATTGATATTATAATATTAAGAAAAAAATTTGTCAATACATTTTGCTAAAAAAATTCATAAAAATTTTTAAAATTTTTTCAAGAACATCTATAATAATTTTTATATACTATAAAATATAAAGCACAGGACTAAAAATCCTGCGGTTGAATAAACCGTGCCGGTTCGATTCCGGCCATCTGCACCATTAGAGCCTCAAGTATTTCGTAAGATTAAGCTTGAGGTTTTAATTTTAAAAATAGTGCAAAGTTCTAACAAAAGTTCTAACACTTTTCCAAAATTAGAATTTTTATAAATAGTTAGAAATGTATTTTTTAAGACAGATTACCTAAATAGCGAGTTCGGTAATTTGTTCTTTTTTTGTATCTTTTATATTTAATGCAAGTTTATCACTAATAACACTTGCAGAAATTCTTTTGTTTTCTATATCAGCATGTGCATATCTTAAAGTAGTTTGAAAATTAGAATGACCTAACCATATTTGTATATCTTTAACTGGTACACCATTCTGAATTAATAAAGTACCACAACTATGCCTTAAATCGTGTAACCTAATATGTCGTAGATTATTGCTATCTAATACTTTACTAAAAGTTTGTGTTACATATCCAGGTTTCATTAATTCTCCATTTTCCATTAAGCAAATATAATCTTTATAGTCATTGCAATAAGTATTGCCATAAAACTTATTATATTCTGTATATTTATCTTTATAAGTATTTAGTAAATCAGTAATAAAATCAAATAAAGGTAAAGTTCTATAACCAGAATCACTTTTTGCTCTGTCTTTAAAAATAAATTGTGTAACTCCATCAATTTTTCCACGACCTACAGTATGCCTAATTGTTAATGTCTTAGCTTTGAAATCAATAGCATTCCATTTAATACCAATAACTTCTTCACGCCTTAATCCATATACACCAGCTATAATTACTGGCAATTCAATAGGTGTAGTTTTTATAATTTCCATTAGTTTTAGTAACTCATCTTGTGTATAATAATCTGCTGTATATTCTTTAGTTTTAATTGATTCCAATTTAGTAGCTGGGTTACTATCAATTATTTCTGTGATAACTGCACTTTTTAAAGCTTTACTAATATTTGCTCTATAATGTTTTACTGTATTTCCAGATAAACCTTCTGCAAATAGTAAGTCAAAAAAGTCTTGAATGTGTTTAGGTTTCAAATCAACTAATTTTATTTTCTTTGCTTTAAAGTATTTGTATAATCTACCCTTAATTACTTGTTCATAACCTATATAGGTTGTTTGTTCAACTTTTCCTTTTTGTTTTTCTAGCCATTCCAACATATAATCACAAAATAAAATATTTTTATATTTATCATATATGTTTGGATCTCTTAATTGTATTTTTGATTTTTGTTCATACTCAATTTTAAATTGTTCTAATTTTTCTTCAGCCTTTTTCTTGTTTCCTTTTATAGTATAACCTGTAGGAATCCATTTCGGTTTTCTTTTTCCATAGTCATCATATAAATTTAAAACTGCATAATAAAGACCTTTCTTTTTTTGTAAGCTACCTGTTATCATATTTCTCCTTTCCGTTGTAACAGTTTATATTTAACTTATCATTGATATTTTGTGTATTATACCATGATAATTAAAAAATTCCTACTGTTCTGTCATCACATATTTGATAACATTAACTTTAGGGATTTTATATTCTCTGCCAACTTTTTTACTTTTAATTTTCTTTTCTCTTAACATACGATATGCAAGAGTGTTACTAATACCACCTAACATTTTTCTCATTTGTGTAAGATTTACAATGTCTGGGTAGTCTGTAAACATTAAAGTATAAGTTTCTTTCATATCAGCCATATCTAGCACCTCCTTTAAAATAAAAAAAGTCCTATTCATCAATAGAACCAATTAAATACTATAACAATATTTTTTCTTATATTTCTGTGTTGGAATTTTAATATTCATATTTATTGATTTAGGAATATCTGATCCAACTTTTAGTTTTCTATCTATAACTAAATTACCTTTACTATTTCTATGATAAGCACTTGAATTCCATTTTCTATATACTAAATCACTCATTTCAGAAGAATAAGATAATTCTTTACTTGCTTCAATATGTTGCTGTTTAACAAATTCATATAATTGCTTATCAGCTTCACTTTGTCTTTTGTTTCTAATCCATTCTCTTTTTGCAATTTTACGATTTTCTCTACTTATTTGAGCTCTATATTCTTTTTCCTGAATATATCTTGTATCGCTTTTGATTATCTTTGTTATATAAGATGGATTAACATTTAATTCTTTTGCAATATTAGTTGGTTTATCATGTTCATTATAATACTTATCTAGTATATAGTTCTTGTTATCTATAGTAATCACAACCTTTCAAACAATTTGGTAAAATTTCTGTCTACATATTTTTTATATAGTTGTAGCTATTGACATTTTATATTAATTATTGTAATATATTATTATATTTCAATTATTAACATTTTATATCATTATAAAGTAATAATTGTAATATGTCAATATATTACTCAAAACTTTTTGAAAAAATTTAAGGAGATGTAAGTTATGGAATTTAATTTTAAAAGTAGTAGTCCATATTCATATATGAAATATGGTGGTTATCAAGGAAAATTTAAAGGGACAGAATATTATCTTGTGCCAAATCCTGAAGCAACTATAAATATTAGAGATGTATATGACATATTCAGTAAAATTGATAGCGCTCTTGTTGATTTATTAAATATGGGAAAAGTGTGTTCAGATTTAGATAATGATGCAACTAAATTCACATTTGCTACTACATTTGCAGAAAGATATGGATTATTAGGTTTTATGGTTGAAGCACCAACTAGCACAGACTTTCTATTAAATAATGAAATAACATTGAAAGAAAATAATTTTATTAGCAAAAATCGTACTATTAAGGCAAAAGATTATTTTGAATTATTTTTCCCATTTGCAACTAACGATGAAATGAGTTATACAGTAACAAATGGTAAGGTTAAAATAGAAACAAATTCAGACCTACAAAAAATGTTAAGTCGTTCATCACTTGAAAATCAGTTAATTTATTCTAGTTTTTATTGTGAAAAAATTGACTGGATTGTAGACTATGCAAAAAAGATGTATAACATATTTAAAAAAGCAATAGATTTAAAAAATGAGAATATATATGATTTTGATGAATATGTAGCAAAAGAAACTATAAATAACTATTATTTTTCCGGAATACCATTTAGAATTAATACATATGGGAATACCCCTGAAATAGCGTGGCAACCAAATTCATTAAAGCAAGCTTTAGATATGGCTTTCGGTTTTATGCTTTGCAGTGAACAAAATCCAATAAAAATTTGTAAGCATTGTGGTAAAATATTTTATGCTAAAAATCCAAAAGCTGAATATGATAGTAGTCAATGTAGAAATCAAGCAAATGTATATAAAAGTAGAAATAAAAATAAGGCAGATCAAGATAATTAATTATATAAATTACCAAAAAACATTGTTTTTGAAGTAAAAATAAAGTATAATAAATCCATCCTTTTCAAAGGAAATCTTTGTGAAAGGAGGAACACTCATGAATAACGCAGATTTAGTATGGCATTTGGTGGAATTACTATTACAAAAAGAAAAAGACTTAAATCAAGTAGCTCTTGACCAAGCCAAAAACGACAACAAACCAAATGACCAAAAACAAGATGAGGTTTAGCTAACCGAAAAAAGATAATGTAGCACTACCGTTTTAGCTACATTATCTTTTTTTATAAAAATGAAAAAACTAAATGCTACCGCACATTTAGTTTTTTCTAACACTCATAAATAATTTTTTTAACTTAAGTTAAATATAGTATACTATATTTTTTATTATATGTCAAACGATTTTCAAAAATTCATTTTAAACCCAATTTTTAGAATTTTTTTCTGATATCTTTTAATAAATCATTAACATCTATTCCTAGAACATAAGCAATACCAAATAATTCATAATCTTTTACAGTTCTTTTATTATTTTCAATATCATATAAACTTTGCTTATGAATACTAATTCCCATTAATTCTAATTTTGCAGAAAGTTTTTCATAAGATAAATCTTTCTTAATTCTATATTCTTTTAGTAATCTTCCTATTACATTCATATTTCCATCAAATCTTGCTATCAATGACATATTTATTCCCACTTTCATTTTTATATGTATTGATTTTAATATTTTTCTGTGTTATATTTATAAGTGTTAACACTTTATTATATTTTATACTTAATTACATTGAAAAAGGAGAAGTACAAGATGGAGCAATTAAATAAAGAATTTTGTGTGCCATACTATATATTTGAAGAAATTGTAGACTATGTTGAACTGACTGCAAAAGGCTATTCTAAATGTATGAAATGGGAGAATATAAAATCATTATTGAAATTAGCAGTTGTAAATAATAACTTAACAAAAGAACAAGCACAATTTTTAGAAAAAGAATTTAACAGAGAAGAAATATTACAAAAATATTAAATTTTTATGACAAATGCAATATTCGTTGTAAAAAATAAAATATTGTGATATAAATTACATAAAAATACGCAATAAATGAACAGTATTTAAAGCAAAGGAGAAATAAATATGGGTAGATATGCTTATCATGGACAAGAAATCTTAAAAAGAGATGGCAAATTAGTTGGATTTAATGCAGGATATGGTTTTTATGCTGAACACGAATCTGGTTATACAGGTACAGAACAAATGAAACCTAAAAAAATTATAGATAAAAATAAAAATCATCCGTTTAATGGAGAAATTGTTGAAAATCCTCAAGCTATTAATTTAATGGAATTTAGTGATGGAAAAGTTTGGTTAACAAATGATGAATGGAATTATGCAAGTTTAATGAGAAAAACCGAAGAAGAAAGACATGAAATTATGGATAGATATATCAATAATGATGATAGAAAACGCAATGAAGAATTTATGTCAAAACTTGGTGCTAATGTAGATTCTCCTGAAATAGTTGCTTTATGGTATGCAGGTTTCAATGGTGGAGGAAATTTTGATTTAATATCTACAAATGAACAAAGCAGTGAATTGATAAAAACATTGTATGCTGAAATGCAAAAAGGAAATGTTGCAATTTCAAGTGATTATAGTTTTATGTTTAAAGACAGAGGACTATCATTTGTATTATTAGACCAATTAACTCAAGAAGACCTTATGAATAAACAATTAGTGGATCATCGTGATGAAATGGCAAGACAATTTCAAAAAGAATATACAGAATATTTACAAAAAGAAGGATTGCATGGAGAAAGTTGTATACTTGAAGGAAGTAAATATCCAGCAGAATTTTGGAATGTTCAAATTAGTGATTTAGAAACTAACCTTAAACGGAGAAATAGTACCTAAATTTTATTTAGAAATTCTAGATACTTCAAAAGGAAGAGAAGATTTAGATGCTCTTTGTATGCACAAACTATGTCGCTTGAAAGGTGATGAAATTAAGGCTTTAGTACCAGTTGTTCAATCACAAGAATATGCGGAATATGCTAAAAGTCATAGTCAAGAAGATGTTGAAACATATTTATTAGAAGAATTAGGATTATATCGCCATAGACAAGAAATAGAAGATTTACGATATTTAGCTGATAAAGAAGCTTTAGAGCAAATTGCATCAGAACAAAGAACAGAAACAGTAGAGAAAAGTTCTTCATCATTAAGAGATAAAATAGGAAAATGGTTACACCCTGATAGAGAAAATGACAAAGATAAATCAGAAGAAAAAGGAGAATAGTATGGAAAATATAGAATATTCAAATTCGCTTTATCAAATAAATGAAATATTAAAATATATGGAACCAAACTTGAAAGCTAGAATACCAAAGAAATTTATTAGTTATTTTGAAAATAATAAATCACAAGAATATAATTGGACTATTGATAAATCGCTACCATTAGAAAAACAAGACTTATTACCAACTACAAAAGAAATTTTGACAGTATTATATAAAGATTTTATATGTGATGATGTGGAAAGAGTTAAATTAGAAAAAACATTGAGCAATAATGAGATAAAATACCAAGAAGAATTAAGAGAAAAATATAATCCTGACAATATATTTAAAGATAGACAAAAAACTACTGAATATGTTGAAACACAAAAAGAAAATACAGAAATGGCTACTTACAAAGAATCATTCTTTAGTAAAATTATTAGTAAAATTAAATTGATTTTTCATAAATAATACAATGAATTTTAGGAGAAGAATATGATACTAGCAATAACTCGGAAGATATGGATTATCCGAAAAAAACTCTGAAAAATATTATATAGATAAAGAATTTAAAGATATATTTGAAAAACTTAATGTATTATTATTTCCAGTTATGTCATTAACTAATTTAGAAGAAGTTGTGAATATTTGTGATGGATTAGTTGTTATAGGAAGTGCAATAGATATAAATCCTAAAAATTATGATGAACAACCTATCTCTGAAATACACAAGATGACAGAAGAAATTGATACATTAGATTTTGCAATAATAAAAGCATTTAACAATGTGAATAAACCTATATTAGGTATTTGTAGAGGAATACAAGCTATAAATGTTTGCTTTGGTGGAAGTTTATATCAAGATATTCCATACCATAAATTACCTAAAGAAGAAAGACATAATGTACAATTTGAAAAAGCATCTTTTTTATATAATTGTTATAATACAGAACAAATGCTAATAAACTCATTACATCATCAAGCAATAAAAGATGTAGCAAAGGGTTTCAAAGTAGTTGCAAAAAGTGAAGATGGAATTGTGGAAGCCATTGAAAATAAAAATATAATTGCAGTTCAATGGCATCCTGAATATATGAATGATATAAAATTCTTTGAATATTTTATTAACAAAATATGTAATAAAGACCATTAATAAAATGGTCTTTATTAGTAGATAAAATTCCTATTATATCTCTAAATCCCATTCTTTTTCTCTTTCTTCGTGTTTAAGTTGTTTTTCTGGATTAATAAAAGTGTGAGTTTCATCTTCGAATTTTTTTACTAATTCTTTTGATTCTCCAATACCAAATTTGTGACAAATCCAAACTATAAATTTATCAACTGTTTCATAAAATTTATCAATAATTTTGTGTAAATGGTTATTTTCTTTTTCCAATGACCTAATTTTATTTTTGTATTTATATTCAATATCAAATTCTTTATTTTTAAATTCATCCTCTAAATCTCTTTTTCTATTATTAAATTCCATATCAAGAGAATTATTCTTTTTCTTATATTCATGTTCTAAATGTTCTACAGTATTGTGTAATTCTTTATTATCAGCAAGTATTTTATCTCTTTCCTTTTGGTATTTTTCAGCCTCATTAATAACTTTAGACTGTTTAGATAATTCCTTATGCAATGAAAGATTATCTTTGTATAATTCTTTAATTAACTCATCTTTAGGTTTTATAATTTCTTCTAGTATTTTTTCATCTCTTTTTAATGAAAATTTACTAATATCGGTTATCTCAGGAACATCTGGTAATTCTAATTTTATTTCATTCAAAACCTTTTTAGTATTTTCATAATTAGTAATTTGTTTATATTCTTCAACAGTATAATGTTTTCTGTGAGTATCTTCTACAAACATACCTCTTTCTAAATCAAAGCCTTTTGACTTCACATGATTAAAATATGCATCTTGTAGTTTTCTATAACTATCTCGACCTTTCCAAAAATCTCTTGCACAAATTTTATCAATATTATTACCTGCTTTATCTTTTGTGTGAACAACAGGAACAAGCATTAAGTGCATATGTGGTGCTCCTTCATCTAAATGTACAACTGCTGATATTATATTCTTTTCTCCTAGATTTTTATAATTACATATAAATTTATAACATTCATCAAAATATCGTTTTGTTTCTTTTTCTCCAATTTTATCAAAAAAGGCTTGGTCAGAAGTAAACATCATTTGACACATTATTATGCTGTTACTACGAAGATGTCCTTGTACATTATTTTCTTTCAAATACTTATCAAATTCTTTTGTATATGTTAGTTCGTTTTTCTTGATATAATAATTCAAATGTGTTCTTGTTGGATCAATATCTTTATTAGTATGATTTTTTGCTTTTCTATCATTGTGAGTTCCTTTTCCATTTATTTCTGCTCGTGTTAATTTTTCATTTCTTACAATAGCATAACTCATATCTCCATGCACCTCCTTCTTTACTCGAGATATTGTTTCAATGTCTAACACACTAGACAAACAAGTTTGTCCCGTATGGCAGGGTTTATTCAACCCCACACCCCAAACCTAAAAATTGCTACTTGCATTTTTAGGTTTTTTCATAAAAATTTGCTTGTTGCAATTTTTATGAATGTGAGCAAAAAAAATATTTTTTTACTCACACCAAAAAGCAAAAATGCTTTTTGGTATTCACTTTAGCAATTCAAAGAAGAAACCAGAGGGAGAGAGCTAAAGTGAATTAGGTGTAATAATCCCATTATGAAAAATAGAATTATTACACCTATATAAGCTGAAACCGTCGGTCGTTCGCCTCGTTTCATAGGTAGTCTAGTAAGTAGTAATATTACTACTATAATTGCTGATACATTTAAGTATCTTTGTTCATACTTGCCCAAACTTTTTACAATTACAAATCCATATCAAATATGCCACCGAATACTCTTTTATTATTGTGAGTCTGTGTTCTAAAATCTCACTCACGCACTTTGTATAATTAGACTGCTTATACAAATACGAATGAACTTTATAGCATCGGCTCATCACACCAAACACTTTTTAAGAGGTGTTGCATTTCTCTTTGCACGACAAAAAAGCCCGTTTGTAGATTTCTATTCTACAAACGGACTTTATCTATATAAATATTAAATTAACTTTTATCTCAAAAGTAATATTAATTACTTTTCTTGAAGTTTTTTAGCTATATTAGGACAGAATTTAACTATTATTTTTCCAATTGGAATCATTACTAAATATTTAAATAAAACTTTTAATATTCCTATTATTGGTGAGACTATACTGTAATAAAGTTTTTTTAGAAAAATAAATTTAGTTCTATCTAGCATAAATAATTCAAATTTAATCATAAATATTTTATATCTATCTTTCATCCATTTTTGTTTAGCAATAGGATTGTATGACATTTCATTTACAAAAAAAGCTATTGAATCATATCCAGTATTTCCTTCAAAAATATTTAATCCGACTTCTTTTCTAATTTGATTTAGCATATCATTTATCAAGTATAAAGTTAAATTCTCTTCATAATATTTACATTGTTTCACTAAAGGCGACTGGAAATTTCTAAAGAAGATATATTTTTTATATAGTTTTTTTGATCCATATAATAATAGAGAAGATCCCATATCGAACCATTCTTCTGCTACTTTTGGTGTCATTTTTATTTCTTTATTATTAGTTTGAAATTTTGCAGTGAAAGTTTGTAAAGTCTTTATAAACTTAATATAATTTTCTTTTCTTAATTCATGCTTTTTTAACTTTAGTTCATTTTGTTTTCCTAGAACATAAATTATAAATGTAACAAAAATTGATATTAATGCTATTTGTTCAGTTGATAAATTTTTAATATAATTAATTATTCTTTCTATTAGTTCAATCAAAGAATCCATTTTATCCCTTTCTTTCTTGAAATGGATTTTATCATATTTCTATAAATTATTCAACTAATATGATTATAATATCAATAATAAGTTAGCCTGTTATTCTATCAAAAGTTCTAACATAGTTCTAACACTTAATTCAAAATTTTAGAAAAGAATTTTTTTGCTTTTTCTTGCATATTTATCAATGCTTGTGCTATAATCTCCTACAGATAAGCTAAATAGGTTAGTTATCAAAAGAGATTAATTGATGTTATCTAATGGTAAAAGATGAGGTGCGTTAAATTCTAAAAATCCTGTAGCTTTATAATATATATACTTTAAAAATATTTATGTATTATGCATTTGTTGTACTATCTCCATCAAATGGAATAAATTTATTAACAATACTTTGTTGCTCAACACCTTCTGCTCTAAAAGTCATAAAAGATGTATTTATTTTGTTTTCAATTTGCTCCTCTATTTCTTCTTGGTTAGCATGTTCTGCTAAAACTAATTCACTAACTAATATTTGTTTTGCATTATTAAGCATTTTCTTTTCACCTGTAGAAAGTCCTTTTTCTTTTTGTTTAAAACTTAAATTTCTAACTACATCTGCAACTTCATAAATATCTCCGCTTTTCATTTTATCCATGTTATCTCTATATCTTTTATTCCAATTTTTTTCCATTTCAGTTTCATCTTCACTAAGTACTTTGAAAACTTTTTCTGCTGATTGTTTATCTATTATATTTCTTACACCTACTTCTTCTGCCTTAGCTGTTGGTATCATTACTTTTACATTGCTTGGCATTTTTAAGATGTAATATGATTGTTTCTCACCTAAAATATCTTTTTCTTCTATTGAATCTATTGTCCCTGCTCCGTGCATTGGGTAAACTATTTTGTCTCCTACATTAAACATGTAAGCCAACTCCCTTCTTTATGTTTTGTCAGCAAAAAAATATTATAAAGTTAAGTCAATATGAAATAACTTTATTGGATTTTTTAACCATCTTTATTATACTACAAAAAAAATAAAAAGTCAAAGCTTTTATTTTGACTTTTTATGTAATTTTAGCTTAAAAGCCTGAAATTTCAAGTTAAAAATTTTTTATTATTTTTTTATAGTTAGACTAGTTATTCTATTTTGACGTTGAACCAAATCCTCCTAGTCTTTCTCCTTCAGCTTGATCATTATCTGTTATTAAGTATTTTTGAAAGATTGCTTGTGCAATCGCTTCTCCTCTTTTTATTTCTACGTCTTCTTCTTTTATGTTAATGCATTGGATAAAAATATGTCCATCATTATCTGGATTACCATAATAATCTTGGTCAATTACTCCTGCGCTATGTGGGAATAAAATTCCTTGTTTTTTTGGTCCTGAGCTTCTAGGTACAATTAATAGAACTTCATCTGGTTGCATATAAGCTTTTAACCCTGTTTTGATTAGAGTTGGTTTCATTCCTTTTTTATAGCTCGGTAAAATTGTATCTTCTGCCGCTTCTATATCATATGCTGCTGAATATTTTGTTTTTCTAATTGGTAAGTTTATACCTTTGTCTTCAAATCCTTTTGCTACTTCAAATCCTCTTACTTTTTCCATTTTAATTCATTCCTTCCTTTAGGCATATTCTTATGCCTTCTTTTTTCTTTTTACATTTTTACATATCCTCGTATAAATGTCAAGCATTTATTATTTAAAAATTTATATATTCATTCAATTAGGTTATAGTTCAGTCTTAATATTATAGAGTAGTTCTGGATGTTTATATATTAAAATTTAAAATTTGTTTTGACATACTGTTTTAAACAGTCTCTCCAGAACGGTTACCGTAGCGATAAACTCCTTTTTTCCTCTTAGTATTGCGTTTGGAAAAATGAATTTTAAATTTTAATATATAAACATACAGAATGGCTCATTTTAAAACTGTAAATCATAAAAAAGATATTCTGCATCACTACAAAATATCTTTTCATTTTATATTATGCTCTTGCCTCCACAATAAGCTTAATTCCGGTTCTATCTTCTCCTTCAACCTCAACTTCTGCAAATGCTGGTATGCACACTAGGTCAACTCCTGATGGTGCTACAAAACCTCTTGCTATTGCCACCGCCTTTACAGCTTGGTTTAATGCCCCTGCTCCTATTGCTTGCATTTCTGCTTTGTTTGATTCTTTTACTAATCCAGCTATTGCTCCTGCTACTGAATTAGGGTTTGATTTTGATGAAATCTTTAAAATTTCCATTTTCTTTTGCCTCCTATTATTAATTTATTTTTTGTTGCAACTTTTATGATGTTATTTTACATTAATTGGAAAAAAATGTAAATAGTTTTTTGGAAATTTTTTCAAGTTTTCATCGCAATAAAAATTATATTTCGACATTTGTATTTAATTTTCGTTTTTTTAAAACTTATTCTTACTTAATTTGTGTAAAACAGGTTTAATTCCTTAAATTTGTTTAGCAATAATTTTTTATTTAGTATATATTCTCTTGATGTTTGTAACTTTTGATGTTTTATCATCTACTTCAAATATAACTCCATTAAATATACATTCTCCTTCTGCAATTTTATATCTTTCTGGAAGTGTTGTTTCAAATCTCTTTATTGATGCTTTTATATCCATTCCTATTACAGAATGTTCTGGTCCTGTCATTCCTATATCTGTTATATATGCTGTTCCATTTGGCAATATTTTTTCATCTGCTGTTTGTACATGTGTATGTGTACCAAATACTGCTGTAACTTTTCCATCTAAATAATATCCTAATGCAATTTTTTCTGCTGTTGCTTCTGCATGAAAATCTACTATAATCATATCAACTTGATTTTGTATTTTTTCTATTATTTTTTTAGCTTTTAAAAATGGATTTTCTGTTAAAATATTTATATCAACTCTTCCTATTAAGTTTATTACTGCTATTTTTTTGTCTTTGCATTTATAAATATTATATCCTTTTCCAACAACACCTTCTGGATAATTGGCTGGTCTTATTATTTTTGGATTATCTATAAATTTGAATATGTCTTTTTTACCCCATGTGTGGTTACCCATTGTTACTACATCCACACCTTGAGATATGATGTCATTAAAGTTTTTTTCTGTAATTCCCATTCCTTCTGCTGAATTTTCGCCATTTACTATTACAAAATCTATATTTTCTTTTTCTTTTATTTCCTTTAATTTTAGTTTCAACTCATTTATTCCTGCTGATCCTATTATGTCTCCAACTGCTAAAATTTTCAAATTAATTCCCTCTTTCTTTTTCTATATTCATCTTTTATTATAATACTATATATTTCAAAATTTGGCAAGTTTGCATTTTTTGTAATTTTATGTTAATATATATTAAACTCGTAAACACAAAAACCAATGGAGACACAATTGACTACTCAGCTGAAAATGATGAAATCTTGTATTATCACACAGATTTCTCACTTTATACTAGAAGTTGGGATTTGATAAGTAAAAACATTATTGAAGGATATATGTTAATAAATTTTGAAGATTTAAAAAAGTTGCTCTCACTGTAAAAAAAGGTTGTGACTTTTCAGTCACAACCTTTTTATCTTGCATAATCAACTGTTCTAGTTTCTCTAATAACATTAACTTTTATTTGACCTGGATAATCCATTTCATTTTCAATCTTTTTAGATACATCTCTAGCTAAAATAGTCATTTGATCATCATTAATTTTTTCTGGTTTTACTAAAATTCTAACCTCACGACCTGCTTGAATTGCAAATGATTTTTCAACTCCATCAAATGAGTCTGCAATTTCTTCAAGATTTTGTAATCTTTTAATATATGCCTCTAATGTTTCTCTTCTAGCTCCTGGTCTTGATGCACTTATTGCATCAGCTGCTTGGATTAATACAGCTTCTAATGTTTGTGGTTCAACATCTTCGTGATGTGCCTCAACTGCATTTATTACTAATGGATTTTCTTTGTATTTTTTAAGTACTTCTACACCTATTTCTACGTGTGTACCTTCCATATCGTGATCTAATGCTTTACCAATATCATGTAATAATCCTGCTCTTCTTGCAAGTTTTGCATCTAATCCTAATTCTTCTGCCATAATTCTTGCTAAATTAGAAACTTCAATTGAGTGATTTAATACATTTTGTCCATAACTTGTCCTATATTTTAATTTTCCTATTAATTTTACTATATCTGGATGTAATCCAATTACACCTGTTTCTAGGACAGCTCTTTCTCCTTCAGATTTAATTGTTTCTTCTAATTCTTGTTTTGCTTTTTCTACTACTTCTTCTATTTTTGCTGGATGTATTCTTCCATCATCAATTAATTTCTCTAAAGCAATTTTAGCAACTTCTCTTCTTAATGGGTCAAATCCTGATAGAACTACTGCTTCAGGTGTATCATCGATTATTAGGTCCACTCCTGTTAATGTTTCTAAAGCTTTTATGTTTCTACCTTCTCTACCTATAATTCTTCCTTTCATTTCATCACTTGGAAGTGCTACAATTGATACTGTAGTTTCTTGAGAATGGTCTGCTGCACATTTTTGAACTGCATATGTTAGTAGTTCTCTAGCAGCTTTGTGTGTTTCTTCTTTAGCTTTTTGATTTGCTTCTCTGATTATAGCAGCTTTTTCTGCTGTTACATCTTTTTCTACTTCCTTTAACAATCTAGCTTTTGCTTCTTCTCTTGTTAAAGATGCAATTTTTTGAAGTTCTTGGATTTCTTGTTCATGCATTTTTTCAATTTCTTGTTTTTGTTCTTCTAGTTCTTTTAGTCTTAATTCTAAGTCTTCTTCTTTCTTTTCAAAATTTTCTGAACGTCTGTCTAAGTTTTCTTCTTTTTGAATAAGTCTTGTTTCTTGTCTTTGTATTTCGCCTCTTCTTTCTTTAATCTCTTGATCTAATTCATTTCTACTGTTTACAAGTTCTTCTTTAGCCTCAATAATTTTGGCTTTTTTTAGATTTTCTGCTTCAACTTTTGCCATGCTTACTATTTTTTTTGCTTCAGCTTCTGCTCCATTTATTTTAGATTCTGCAACTTTTTTTCTGTACACAATTCCTACTAGTACTCCTATTGCAAGCGAGATTAAGACAGCGGCGATAATGATTCCTATATTCATGAATCTACACCTCTTTCTTATTAAATTTTCAATGTTCGAATCAAATATATATGTTTTCTTTTTGTTAATATATTTTTTTCTTACCTATTCTATTTTATCTTTATTCGCTTAAACTGTCAAGTGATTTTTGATAATTTGTTTCAATAACTGTCACCATACACAAAATGTGGTCAAAAAGGGGCGTCCCTATTGACCACATTTTGCTATTTTCTAATTTCAATTCCTTTATTCTCTAAATCTTTAATGATACTCTCTAAAATACTATTAATTTCATCATCATTTAAAGTTCTATCAGGTGTACCAAATGTTAATGAATATGCAATACTTCTCTTATTTTCATCAATATTTTTACCTTCATAAACATCAAACACTTTAATATCTAATAACAATTTTCCAGCTTTTTTCTTAATTAAAGTTTCAACATCTTTTGATGTCATATCTTTACTTACTAAAACTGCGATATCTTTTTTGATAGTAGGAAATTTTGAAATTTCTTTAAATTTCATTTTTCCAACTCTTTTTGCTAAAAGTTTATCTAAGTTTATTTCCATTACATAAACCGCTTCTTTTTCTACTGATGGATGTATTCTTCCTAAAATTCCTACCATATCATTATTTACTGATATTTCTGCTGTTTGACCTGGGTGGAATTCTGCTGGCATTTGTTTTGGCATTACAAAACTATATCTATTTTCATATCCTAAATAGTCTAGCAATTCTTCTGTTACACCTTTAATATCATAGAAGTCTACATTTTTGCTACGTCCTATTCCTGTATAATATTCACCTGTCATTAACACACATATTTTTTGATTTTCTCCGTATTCTTCTTGTTTTTTCCAGAAGCCTTTTCCTATTTCAAATAAACATACATCTTTGTTTTCACGAGCTTTATTATATTCATATATTTTATATAATGATGGTATCATACTATATCTTAATGTGTTTCTTTCTTCTGTTATTGGGTCTAATAATTTTACTTCTTCAAATTCATCTGTTGTGAATTTGTGAACATCTTTGTCATTTATTAAGATATATGATAATGTTTCATTTAGTCCCATGTTTGACATTTTTGCTCTTATTTTTCTTGTTGTTTTGTCTAGACTTCCCATTTTCATTGGAACTACTGGTAGTTTTCCTTCTATATTGTCAACTCCATAGATTCTTCCAACTTCTTCTATCAAATCTGCTCTTATTGATATATCTATTCTTCTTGTTGGTACTGTAACAATTACTGAATTTTCTTTTGCATCTGTTTTGAAATCTGATTTTCTAAACACTTCTACTATATCTTCTTTAGATATATTTGTTCCAAGTACATCGTTTATTTCTTGATATGTTATTTCTATAACTTTTTCTTTATTATCTGTTACATCATATTTTACAATTCCTGTTTCAATTTCTGCATCTGCATATTTTTCAAGTAATGTACAAGCTCTGTCCATTGCCATATATGTTCTTGCTGGGTCTAGTCCTTTTTCAAATCTGTTACTTGCTTCACTTCTTAATATTTTATTTGATGTTTTTCTTACTTTTACTGAATCAAAAATTGCTGATTCTATTACAATGTTTTTTGTTGTTTCTTCTACTTCTGTGTCAAGTCCTCCCATAACACCTGCTAAGCCAATTGCTTTTTTATCATCTGCAATTACTATATCTTCTGTTGATAAAGTTCTTTCAATATTATCAAGTGTTGTTAATTTTTCGCCTTCTTCAGCCATTCTTACAACTATTTTATTTTCTAAATTATCTGCATCATAGAAGTGTAATGGTTGACCTAGTTCTAACATTACATAGTTACTTATATCTACAACATTGTTTATTGGTCTTATTCCACATGCGATTAATCTATTTTTTATGAAATCTGGACTTTCTTTTATTGTTACATTTTTTGCTTTTCTTGCTAAAAATAATTTACAATTTTCAGTATTTACATCAACTGAAAATTCTTTATTTATATCTTCACCATTTTCTTTATATGAGATTTCTACTGGTTTTACTGGTTTATTATAGATAGCACCTAATTCATATGCCATACCTAATATACTTAGTAGGTCTCCTCTATTTGCTGTTAATTCGAAATCTATAACACCATCATCTAAGCCCATATATTTTACTGGGTCACCACCTACAGGTGCATCTTCTGGTAATTCGTGAATTCCATTTTTGTCAGCTTCTGATAAGAATTTTTTATCAATTCCTATTTCATATAAAGCACATAACATACCATTTGATTCTTGACCTCTTATCATTCCTTTTTTAATTTTAAAATCTCCTGGAAGTTCAGCTCCAACTTGTGCAACAATTACTTTTATTCCTTTTCTTGCATTAGGTGCACCACATACTATATTTAAAACTTCACTTCCAATATCTACTTTGCATAAATGTAAATGGTCTGAGTCTGGATGTGGCTCACATTCTTTTATTTCTCCAATTATTAAATTTGTAGCATTTATTAGCTTTTCTGCTGAATCATATTCACTACCAGCTTTTGTCATAGCTTCTGCTATTTCTTCTACTGTTAGATTTTCATCTAAATCTATATAATCTTTTACAAAATTTAAACTTAAATTCATTATTTTTCCTCCTCTTGAGACAATTGGGACAGTCCAAAATTGTCTCATTATTTTTGTTGTTTTTTGTCGATTTTTGTTATCGTTACCTTATTTATTTTTTATATCATTTTTCGACATTATTCTATCAATTTTATGAGACAAATTTGGACTGTCCCACATGTCTCATTCTTCGTCCTTTCTATCAAATTGACTTAAAAATCTCACATCATTTGTGTACAAATATCTCATATCTGTTATTCCATATCTAAACATTGCAAGTCTATCAATTCCTGTACCAAAAGCAAATCCACCAAATTTTTCTGGGTCATAACCATTCATTTTTAAAACATTTGGATGAACAATTCCGGCACCTAGTACTTCTATCCAGCCTGTTTGCTTACATAGGTTACATCCTTTTCCTCCACATTTAAAACATGTTACATCAACTTCATATGATGGTTCTGTAAATGGGAAATAACTTGGTCTAAATCTTAAATCTAGATTTGCTCCTATTATTTTTCTAACAAATACTTCTAGTGTTCCTTTTAAATCTGCTAAAGAAACATTTCTTTCTTTTTTGTCAATTACTAGACCTTCAATTTGATTAAATTGATGAGAGTGTGTTGCATCATCTTCTCTTCTATATGTTTTACCAGCTGTAATCATTCTTATTGGTGTTTTTTCAGTATTTGCCATCATTGTTCTTGCTTGAACTGCTGATGTTTGTGTTCTTAATAAATATTCATCTGTAATATAAAAGCTATCTTGCATGTCTCTTGCTGGATGTCCTTTTGGAAGATTTAATCTTTCAAAACAGTATTCATCATTTTCAAGCTCTGGTCCTGTTACTACATCATATCCCATAGATACAAATAAGTCTTCTATGTCTTCAATTATTCTATTTACTGGATGTAAGCTACCTCTTTTCATTTTTGTGCTTGGAAGTGTTATATCAATTTTTTCTTCCTCTAGCTTTTTATTTAATTCTTCTGTTTTGAATTTTTCTTCTTTTTCTTGAATTAATTTTTCTAATTCATCTCTTACTTCATTTACTAGACTTCCAATTACTGGTCTTTCTTCTGGAGATAATCCTCCCATTCCTCTTAGTACTGCTGTAAGTTCACCTTTTTTTCCTAAGTATTTTACTCTTATGTCATTTAATGTTTTTAAGTCTTCAGCTTTTTTGATTTCTTCTACTGAAGTTTCTTTAATTTTTGAAATTTGTTCTTTCATTTTTTGTATCCTTCCTTTTTTAATTACTTACTGTTTTAAATAGAATGGTTATATTGCTAGGCAGAATTCATTAAAAAGGCAAAGGCGCATACTAGTGTATGTAACTGCGTTTTTAATGAATTCTAACGACGCAAGATGGCCATTATATTTAAAACAAATATAAAAAATCCACTTCATCCTATACATATATAGGACGAAATGGATTATATTCCGTGGTACCACCTAATTTTATTAATTAATTTTCATATTTATCAATTAACCTCATTATAGTTTTAACGGTGCAACCGCTTCTTTCTACTTAAATTAGTTGTTCAAAAGAAGTCCTAAAAAGTGAAATTTCTATATATTTTTATTTGAATATTTCTCAACCTAGAATATTCTCTCTGTAAAATAATTTTAAATATATGTACTTTGCTTTTTAATTGGATTTTCTAATATATTTATTATATTAACACGATTTTGTTTATTTTACAAGTTTTTTTCAAAATTTTGTGATAAAAATTTTATAAAGGAACATTTACATAGTTTATATGCAAAATGTTCCTCTTTTTGAAACCTGTACTACTTATTAGGATTCTCGCACTTCTGATTTCCTACTGTGCAGGAAGTCTTACATGCTGACTGGCATGATGTCTGGCACTCGCCACAACCGCCATGTTTAAGACTGTTTGTTAATGTCTTTCCCGTAATAGTTTTTACATGTTTCATTTTTTCACCACCTTTTATAAATGTGCGTGGTTTATAGTTACGAATACTAATTTTTTAGTACATCGAATAGTATATATTAAAATTATATTGTTGTCAAAATTTATTTAAATTATAATAATACTAATTACTTTTTATTTTTTTGATTTCTTCTTCTGTTAATTCTGTTAGTTCCATAATTTCTTCTATATTATGATTTTTTTCTAATAGTTTCTTGGCAATTTTTATTTTATTTTTCTTTTCACCGTTCTTCTATTCCGTTCTTCTCTGGCATTGCCTAATCTACTATTAACATCTGATTCCCACAAGTCTCTCATGTCTGCTAAATATTGAGCCTCTTCGCTTGCTGTAAAATATTTAATTTCGACTTCAGCTTCTTTTATAATCTTATTTTTAGCTTTTGCCATTTCTATTTTCCCCCTATCTGTATCATCAATGACTGCTAACCATTGATTGAGTTTATTATCCATATCTGGATTTGATTCTCTAAATTTTGGTAACTGTATATAGTATTCTTTCATTATACTATTTACTTGATAATCTCTATGATTATTCAAAACCTTTACTGTATCTAATATATATTCATCAAATCCGAATAGATTATAATTTAATATGTATATTGCAACTACTTCTTTTGCTTCTTGATACTGTTCTCCTCTTGGAAAATGTCTTGATATTGTTTTTGCTTCATAGATGTCATTTCTCTGTTCTATATTCTTTTGGTCATCTACCTGCATCTCTACATTTACTATCATTCCATCATTTAGAGTTGCTTGTATATCTAATCTTCCGCCTTTTTCTCTTGTGCTTAATTGTTCTAAATTCACTTCTTCTTTTATTTCAATTGTTGTTATTTCTATCTTAAGAATTGAATTTAAAAAATCAATTAAATATTTTTCATTTCCTTTTCTACTAAAAAATGCTTTAATTATTATATCATTTTTTAGGTTTAGTTTTTTCTTAATTTTTGTATTTGGTACTTTTTGTGTCATATTGTTTCCTCCTTTATTATAACAATTACTTTTATAAAATTCAAGCATTTGTTATAACTTTTAAATAAATATTTTCTATTCAGTTAATATGTGCATATTTTTTCTTTTGCATACTAAATAGACTGTACCTCCCTTCGTTGATTATTTTTTAATTTTTGGGTTTTGTTTTGATTTTAATTTAATTGATTTCAGATTTTGAAATAATAAAATTTTTGATTTAAATTAAAATTTATGATTTTAAAATTTTAAGCCACTATATGGACTAAATAGAATATCCTATTTATATCACATTAAGTGGCTATTGTAAATATTTTTTTGATAATTTTATGTGAATTTCATCGCAATATCTGACATTTTTCGATTTTGTGTATGTTGGAGCATTAAAATAGTATTACTTTAATTTTTACTATACAGTTTCTTATATTATACAAAAGGTATTTTTTAAACATTCACATATAAAAGTGGACGGAAGCTGACGTCGTCGCTGCTGAAAGAAGTGCTGTAGTTGCTGCGACGACTCATGTAGAATTCGGAACTACCGTAATCGCCTCCTCGAAGGACACAAGGACCGCTGGAAAAGCTAAAGGTTTCTGTTGTCCATTCGACTATATTGCTTGCCATATCATATACATTACATTGCACATCTTTTGTTTCTTGGTTATTTGTTCCTGTTGTTGCTAGTTTACTGTTTACACTAGTTTTTCTTGAATATGTTTCATTATCTCCACATGTTTGTAAGAATAGTGTTGCTGTATCCCATGCATAACTATTCATTAAGTCACTTGTGAATGTTTTTGCATTTGGATACATATTTCTTGCCAAGTCTGCTGCTTGTATTTGTGTTACATAATTATAAACATAGTCGCTTGCTTTTGTTGTTAATGTTGTTAATTCATCTGTTTTTGCACTTCTTGCTGTTCCTGTTCTTGCCTCATATCTTCCAATATAAAATCCTCCACTTTGTGTTGCTGATGCTTTTGTTCTAAATGTTTCAATATCTTTTGCATGTGTATTAGTTGTTGTATCACTTGCTTTTCCTTCTGTATAATAGTAGCTTGAACTAGAGCTTGTTTTTAATTGACCTTCAGGCTCTGTTTGTGATAATGTTGTATCTATTGTTCCATCTTCTTTAAATACATATCTTCCTAATTCTATTGTTTTTGATGCTGTTTTTTCCGCATTTGTATAAATTGTTCCTACTGGTATCCATACAAATTCATTTTCATTGCTATCAATTATTACAATTCCTTTATCTACTGTTGTTGCGCCTCCTGTTATTTTGAATCCTGCTGGTACTGTTATTTTATTCCCATATGCATCTACCATTGGTGAATTAACTTTTTTTGTTAACATGTCATCTGTTTGTGCTTCTGCTATTGTTGTTGCTGGTTTATCATTATTTCCTATTGCTTCATTAATTTCTGCTACATAATTTTTTAATTTTTGTTCTTCATCTTTCTGTGCATTTTCTGTCCTCTTCTTTGCCTCCTCAGCTTCTGCAAATAGTCCTTGGTTAGTTAATGCTGATATTGAAATTCCTGCCAAGATCAACAATATAATTATAGTCAAAACCAAGGCTACAAGTGTTATACCTTTTGTTTGCTTTAATTTGTTCATTTTTTTGGTTCCTCCTTTGTTTTTTATTTACTATTATTTGTATTTTTATACATAATATACTTCAAAATTTATTTTTTTCTATTGCCAGTTATAGATTTTTTCAATATTAAAGTATTTTACTTTTTAAAAATACATGATTTATTATGTATAAATTTTACTAAAACTTTTTTCTTTTTGCAACACTTTTTGAAAAAAATTTATGCTTTTTGCATTTTTTTGTTTTATGCTTATAGTATATTAGTTAGAGTAAAATTAAAAATTTCCAAAACTCCTTAATAAATTTATTCTAAAATAATTGACAAAACTCGAGTAAAGATATATTATTTTTACATATTAAAAAATTTAAAAGGAGGCTTTGTTATGTTAAAAAACAAAACAAAAATTATTGCTGTTTTTCTTGCACTAATTTTATTGTTCTCTACAACTTGTGTTTTTGCTGATAATGAAACTAGTGATAATGAACCAACAGCAATTTCAACTGATATATCTACAGATGAAATCGAAAAGTCAGTTGAAAATATGACAACTGATGCTCAAGCTCAAGAAGATTCTTTCAAATCAAGTGATGCGTATCTTGCAGGTGATAACATTACTATAGATTACGTAGTTGATGGAAATCTATTTGTTTGTGCTGATACAGTTACTATCGATTCACAAATTGGTGGAGATGCTTTTATTATGGCTAAAAAGTTAATTATAAATGAAAATGGCTATGTATATAGTAATCTTTTTGTCATTGCTGAATCTGTTGAACTTAAAGGTGTTGTATGTGATGCTTTTGCATTATCACAAAATTTTAACATTTCTGGAGGATATGTTTATAGAGATTTAAAAGTAGCTTGTAATACTTTAAATGTAAATGGTCCTGTTGGAAGAAATGCTTATGTAAGTTGTTCTACTATGAACTTCAATACAGATGAAAAAACTAATGGTATTATATATGGTAATTTAGATTATTCTGCTAATTCAGAAATTTCAATACCTGAAAATACTGTTAAAGGAACAGTAAACTATAATGCACCAAAAGTATCACCTGAAAAATCAATTCGTTCTATTATTGCAGATTATATTTTAGATTTAGGTGGATTCCTTGCATTTGTATTAATTATTTGGTTAGTATGTTTAGTTTTAGCTCCTAAATTTTTAGCTAATACTAATAAATATGTAGGAAAGAAAACTTTAAATATATTAGGTTATGGATTACTTGCTTTAATTGCAGTGCCAATAGCGTGTATTATTTTAATATTATTACAATTAACTAGCGGATTTTCATTATTCTTATTAGCATTATATGTTTTAGCAATTATAGTATCAAAATCTTTATTTACAATTACAGCTAATAACTATGTATGTTCTAAATTAAAAATAAGTAAAAATACTGGAATATTTGGAATGTTAATTGTATCTGGAATTGTTATTTGGGCAATAACTCAAATCCCTTATGTTGGTGGATTAGTTTCATTTGTATTTTCAGTTTTAGGTTTAGGAATATTAGTTGCTTCTATACTTCCTAAAAAATCTGAAAAAGCTTCTAAAAAAGATAAAGTTATTTCTAAAAATAAAGATGATAAAAAAATAGATGAAAAATAAAATAAACATCATATGTAATATAAAAACGAGAAATTTTAAGGTTTAGGCCTCGATTTCTCGTTTTTTCTTTTTAGGTTTCTATGTTATTTTCTTAATTCATCAATTATAGTTTTGTAATCTTTAGCTATTAAAATTGCTGTTCCAGAAACTAATATATTAGCACCTGCTTGTTTTACAGCTTCTGCTGTTTTTAAATTAATACCACCATCAGCCTCTATATCAATTTCAATATTATTATCATCTACATATTTTTTTAATTTTGCTATTTTATCAACCATATCAGTTAAAAGAGTTTGTCCACCTTTTCCTGGTTCAACAGTCATAACTAAAACCATATGAATATATGGCAAAAATTCGTAGATTTCTTCTATATTTGTTTCAGGTTTTACACTTATCCCAACTTTGCAATGATTATCTTTTATTTTTTTTATATATTTCATTACTTCCTCTTTATCTTTGCAAGCCTCATAATGGAATGTTATTATATTAGGCTCAACTGATAAAAAGTCCTCTATTGATTCATCTATATTTTCTACCATTAAATGAACATCTAATGGCAAGTTTGATATTCTTTTTATATATGATGAATATTCTAACATTTTTTTATATGTGTCTTTTTCTACGAATTTTCCATCCATAACATCTATATGGAAATAATCAGTTTTTGCCTTTTCTAATGCAAAAAAAGTCTCTGCCTCTTCTCCTTTTTTTATTGAAAGTATTGATGTTGAAATTTCTACCATTTTATTTTCCTCCCCTTGTCCAAAAGGGACGGTTCTTTTTGGACAAAATGTCCAAAATTCCCCGATCTTATTTTAAGATGTGTCCCAATTGGACAAAATGTCCAAAAAGAACCGTCCCTTTTGGACATCATTTTTCTTTTAATCCTTCATATATTTTGCAAAATCTCTCATATCTGCCACTATCTATTTCACCTTGTTCAATTGCTTGCTTTATACCACATTTTTCTTCTTTTATATGAGTACAATCTACAAATTCGCAATTTTCTAGTAGTGGTTTGAATTCCCTGAAGTATTTGTCTAATTCTCTATACTCTATCTCTGATATATCAAATGTTGAAAATCCTGGTGTGTCTGCTATATATGTATTTTTATCTATTTCATAAATTGCAGTTGATGTTGTTGTGTTTTTTCCTTTTTTGTTTCTTTGACTTATTTCTCCTTCTTGTGTAATATTGTTTTTAAATATTGCATTTATTAATGTTGATTTTCCTACTCCTGAGTTTCCTGAAAATGCATTGATATTTCCTTTTAATGCTTCTTTTAATTCTTCTATTCCTTCTTCTCCTTTTGCAACTGTCTTTATCACTTTGTATCCTATTTTTTCATAAACTATTTTTATTTTTTCAAAGTCTTGCTTTTTATCTAAATCTGTTTTATTTAATACTATTATTGGTGTTATTCCTAAAAATTCTACAAATGCTAATTGTTTGTCTAATAATAATAAATCTGGCTTTGGATTTTTACTTGAAACTACTAATATTAGTTGTGTTATATTACTCATTTTTGGTCTTTTTATATATGTTGTTCTTGGTAGTATTTTTTCTATTACAGCTTTATTGTTTTCCTCTTCTAATATTTGTATTTCAACTTTGTCTCCTACAACAGGGGTTATTTCTTCTTTTTTTAGTCTTCCCCTCGCGTTTGCTTCATAAATTTTGCTGTCTACCTTTATTTTATATAAGTTTGATATATTTTCTATTATTAATCCTTGCATTATTCCTCCTTTCGATTTTTTAATTATAAATTTTTAATTATTTATTTTTATTACTTATTGATTATTTATTAATATCATAGTATAATATTTTTATTCTTCTATTTTTCTAATTTCAAAAAGAAAGGAGGAAAATATACGAATGAAAAATCTCTTAAAACTTTTCGTTAAACTTTATGTTTTAAAAACTATCAAAGATATTTTAAATATGTTTGATTAGTACATAAAGTAAAAGACTAGAGCTGTAACTCTAGTCTTTTTGTTCTTCCTACAAATGAAAAACTTCTTTGAACTTTTCGTTAGAAATGTTGTATGTTTATATCTAGCTACTTCATTTCTTCTTATTTATTATACTAGAATATCTTTAAAAAATCAACACTTTTTATAAAATTTATTTTGAAAAAGTTAACTCACTTTGAGAACCAAATTTTATAGTTTTGCTTGAACTATAAATAGTTCCTGTAGAATCTTTTATTGTAAGTTGAACATCTTTAGTTTCTCCATCTTTTCCTGAAATTGTAATCTGGCACTGTTTATTTTTATCAATACCACTTCTTGTTTCTGTTTTGTCTCCATATTTAAGTTCTATATTTACTGTTTTAGGAATATCAACAACTTTATTTTCACTTTCTGTTGAATATCCTCCTGTTAATGCTTTAACATCTATAGTAACTATTGCTGTTTTAGTCTCTGCTAATTTATTTACAGTTATTGTTACTGTTGTACCTTCATCTATAACTTTTCCAACTTCTACACTTTGTTTTAAAACTTTTCCATTGTCTTTTGAAGTATCTTCACTATATCCAATGTTTACAACTAATCCCATATCTTCTAATGCTTTTTTTGCATCAGCTTCTGCTTTTCCTGTAACATCTATCATTGTGACTTGTTTTATACCTGTTCCTGTACTTACATGTATTGTAACAGTATCACCTGCATTTACTTCTGTATCTGGATCAGTTTCTTGACTTATTACAAATCCTTCTTTTACAGTTTTACTTGTTTCTTCAATAACTTCTACTTTTAACTTAGCATTTTCTATTAATTGAATTGCTTCTTCTTTTTCTTTACCTTTTACATTTGGTACTTTTGCTTTTTCAGTTCCTTTACTTATTACAACTTTTACAGTAGTATTTTCTTTTACTTTATTGTAATTTTCCATATATTTTGGTTCTTGGCTAATTACATGATTTTCTTCTACTTTTGCATTGTATTCTTCTGATTCTACTTCAAATACAAGATTAGCTTCTTTTACTTTTTGCTCTGCTTCTTCTCTTGCAAGTCCTACTATATTTGGAACTTCAACTTCTTTAGGATTTGTCATATTTAATACTAACATTGTTCCTCCAAATGCTAAGAAGAATACTAATATTAATCCTATCATGCTACTTAATACTTTATGTTTTTTTATAAATGCTACAAATTTATTTTCTTTTTTTCCTCTATTTTTATTTATTTTGTCATATTGATTTGTAGATATTCTTTGTGTTCTAGCTGTTGGATCATAATCTACTTCTTCAACAAAATCTCCTGATGGATTTTTTAATGCTGTTCTTAAATCTTGTAATAATTCTGTAGCTGTTTGATATCTAAGCATTGGGTCTTTCTTTAAAGATTTTAATATTATTTTATTTAATGCTTCTGGTAAATTAGGATTTTCTTCTATTGGTGCTACAGGTTCTTCTTGCATATGTTTTAATGCTACTGATACTGGTGTATCAGCATCAAATGGTACTTTACCTGTTACCATTTCATACATAACTACTCCTAATGAATATAAGTCTGATTTAGCATCTGTGTATCCACCTCTTGCATGTTCTGGTGAAAAATAATGCACTGATCCTATTGTTTTTCCAAATGCTGTTATTGTTGAATTTGACACAGCTTTTGCTATTCCAAAGTCTGTTACTTTTGCTACTCCATCTTCTGTTATTATGATATTATGTGGTTTTATATCTCTATGAATTATATTGTTTTTGTGTGCCATTTCTAATGCTGAAGCTATTTGAATTGCTACATTTACTGACCATTTCCATGGAAGTGGTCCTCTTTCTTCTAATATTATTTCTTTTAATGTCTTTCCTTGTATCAATTCCATTACTATATAATAAATTCCATTATCTACTCCAACATCAAATATTGAAACTATATTAGGATGTACAAGTTTTGCTGCTGACTGAGCTTCTGTTTCGAATCTTTTTATAAATTCTTCATCTGTTGTAAATTCGTCTCTTAGTATTTTTACCGCTACATATCTTTTTAAAACTAAATCTGTAGCTTTGTAAACTGTTGCCATTCCTCCATTTCCAACTTTTTGAATAATTTCATATCTATTTCCTAATATCCTACCCTCTAAATTCATATTTTATCTCTCCTCTTTTAGTGGATTTTTATATATTTTTTATAACAACAACTGTTATATTATCATATCCACCTCTATCATTTGCAAGATTTACTAAATCTTTTGTCGCTTGCTCTATATTTTTTGATGCCATTTCATATATTGTTTCTTGGTCTACTAAGTTTGTTAATCCATCTGAACAAATAATTAAAATATCATCTTTTAAAAATCCTTTTACCATTACATCTGGTTCTACAAATGCATTACATCCTAATGCTTTCATTAGCATATTTTTTTGTGGATGATGTGCTGCTTGCTCATTTGTAATTGTTCCTTCTTTTACTAGCTTTTGTACATAGCTATGGTCTTGTGTTAGTTTTCTTATAAATTGTTTTCTTATTCTATATGTTCTACTGTCTCCTACATGACCTATATATGCTTTATTATTATATATTAAACATATTTCTAATGTAGTACCCATTCCTTGTAATTCTGGGTTTTCTTTTGCTTTTTCATATACAACCATATTAGCATATTCCATACTGCTTCCTAATAGTTGAATTATGCTGTCTTTGTCTTTTTCCGTTTCTTTGAAATTGTTTTCTATATAATTTTTTGCTGTTTGAACTGCTAGTTTACTTGCTATTTCTCCTCCATTATATCCTCCCATTCCATCTGCTAATATGTATAGTTGGACTTCATCTAATGAAGTTGATATGTAAAAATAGTCTTCATTTATTTCTCTGACTTTACCTTTGTCTGATTTTGCATAAGCTTTTATCATTTTTCCACCTCTGTTTCTTTTGTGATTAGCTTATTTATATTTTTTCATTTTATTTTATATCACAAGTTAATATTTTTTGCAATATTTTTTGCTTTTTTTGTGATATATTGTTATAATTAAGTTAGCCGTTCGAACGAAGTGAGTTACGGATAACTTATACAAAATTTTTAAAATTTAAGGAGGTAATTTATATGTCAACAATTCATAATGAAGCAAATAAAGGAGATATTGCAAAAACAGTAATAATGCCTGGAGATCCATTAAGAGCTAAGTATATAGTAGAAAACTTTTTTGATGATTATAAACTTGTAAATCAAGTCAGAGGAATGTATGCATATACAGGAAATTATAAAGGAAAAGAATTAACTGTAATGGCACATGGTATGGGTATGCCTAGTGTAGGAATTTATAGTTATGAATTATATAAATTTTATGATGTAGAAAATATTATAAGAATTGGTTCTTGTGGTGGATATAGTCCAGAACTTAAATTATTTGATATAGTTTTAAGTGAAAATGTATTTTCTGAGAGCAATTATGCCTTATCATTTAATAATGATAATTGTCATATTGTAAATTCTAATAGTGAATTAAACAATATTATAGAAGAAACTGCTTTGAATAATAATATAAATTTGATAAAAGGTAACACAGTTTGTACAGATGCAGTTGATTTTTATATGACAGATGTTAATCAATTTTTAAAAAGAGTACCTGATGGATTTAATCCTATTTCTTCTGAAATGGAAGCTTTTGCTTTATTTTATAATGCTAAGTTTTTTGATAAAAAAGCTTCTTGTTTAATGAGTGTTGTGGATTCAAAATTTATTAAAGATGTTGCAACTACTGAAGAAAGACAAACTGGGTTAAATAATATGATTAAACTTGCATTAGATGCTGCAATTAAAATTTAGGGATTAAAGGCCTGACCCCTAATCCCTAAATTTTTATTTTTTTATATCTAATATTTTATATTTCATTATTCCAGCAGGTGCGTTTACTTCAACTGTTTGTTTTTTCTTTGAACCTAAAAGTGCTGCACCTAAAGGTGATTCATTAGATATTTTATTTTCTAACAAATCTACTTCTGTTGAACCAACTATTGTATATTCAATTTCTTCATCGAATTCAACATCTAATACTTTTACAGTATTTCCTATTTGAACTGTATCTGTATCTATCTCTTTTTCGTTGATTATTTTTGCATGTCTTAGTTTATTTTCTAATTCTGCAATTTTAACTTCATTTTCTGCTTGAGCTGTTTTTGCTTCATCATATTCAGAGTTTTCTGATAAATCTCCAAATCCTAATGCTACTTTTATTCTTTCTGCTATTTCAGCTCTTTTTTCTGTTTTTAAATAATTTAATTCTTTATCTAAATTATCATATCCTTCTTGTGTAAGAATTACTTCTTTTTCTTCCATAACTTTACCTCCATTTTGCTAATGATTAGCATAAAAAACTTATACTATATTAAGCTAGTTTTTCAATTTTGTCAAGCTTTTTTTAATCTTTTAACAAATCTTTTCCACCTTTTAAATATTCATACCCTGAAAATATGGTAGCTATTGTTTGAATTATCATCATTACTGTAACAACTAAATTTAACGCAAATGCAAATCCTGATAATTCTCCACTAAAACATATTCCAAATGAATTTACATCAATAAATGCTAATATTATTGCAATCATTTGAGTTACTGTTTTTAGTTTTCCCCATACTGATGCTGCGATTACTTTTCCACCTTTTTCTACTGCTATTAGTCTATATCCTGAAACTATAAATTCTCTTGCTAAAACTATAATTGGTATCCAAGCTGGAATTTTATCAATTTCTACAAGCATTACCATTGCTGCTAAAACTAAAATCTTATCTGCTAATGGATCTAAAAATTTTCCAAATGTTGTTACTTGGTTTCTACTTCTTGCTATATATCCATCTAGTTTATCTGTAATAGATGCTATTATAAAAATAAAATCTATTATTAAGTATGTTATTGGTATTCCTAATATTTCTCCTTTTATTCCTAAAAATGGTATAATTACCATTAATGGTACAAGTATTATTCTAAAAATTGTTAATTTATTTGCTAAATTCATTTTTAACACCTTTCTTTTTTTATTAGTGAAGTAGATGTCGGTGAAATGGATGTCGGACATTTCAATGTCCTAACTTCTGACCTCCGACATCTGACCTCTAAACTCCAACCTCTAACATCCGACTTCCGACCTCTGACCTCCGACTTCTTATTTTATCATCTCTATAGCCTTTTGCAATTGGGTATCTTCACTTTCTTTTACATTAAATACACTTTCAACGCTATCTGGTAATTCAACTTTTTCATCTGGTTCTATTCCTACTTTGTTAATTTTATTTTTATTTGGTGTTTGATATTCTTCTATTGTAATCTTTATTCCACTACCATCACTAAGTTTTAAAATTTGTTGAATTACACCTTTCCCATAAGTAGTTGTTCCAACTGTTTTAGCTTTTCCTAAATCTTTTAGTGCTCCTGCTAATATTTCTGATGCACTGGCTGTGTTTTCATTTGTTAATATTATTATTGGCATATTGATTATTGGGTCAGTTTTCGCTTTTCTTACTGTTTCTTTGCTGTTTTTATCTACTTCATATAGCAAGACAGAATCTTTAGTTGCTATATAATCAGCAATTTCTAGTGCTTGGTTTACAATTCCTCCACCATTATTTCTTAAATCTATTATTAATGATTGTATTCCTTGTTTCGCTAATTCTTGATATTTTGCTTTAAAATCTTCTGCTGTTGTTTCATCAAATGATGTGAATTGTATATATCCTATATTATTTGAAAGTACTTTTCCTTCTACTTGATTTACTTTTACTTTTTCTCTTATTATTTCATATTTTATGTTTTGAGTTCCTCTTAATAATTCTATTATTACTTTTGTTCCTTCTTCTCCTTTGATATTATTTGATGCTGTAGTCATATCATCTGCTTTATATTCTACTCCATCAACAGATATTATTAAGTCTCCTGCTTGTATTCCTATTTTTTCTGCTGGACTTCCTTTTATGGTAGACAATACTTGTATTCTGTCATATTGCGTATTTTTAACCATATATATTCCAATTCCAACAAAGTTTCCCATTGTATCTTCTAAATAATCTTTCATATCTTCTTTAGAGATATATTCTGTGTATGGGTCTCCTAATCCTTCAATATAGCCTTTTATAGCACCTTCTTCTAATTTTGTATCATCTATTTCTCCTAGATAATATTTTTCTATTATTTGTCTGTAATTTTCTAATTTATTTGCTATATCATTTTGGGTGCTTTTAGTATTTGATACTAAAATTATCGGATTTTTTGTAAAATATGTGTATAAAGATATTGATGTAACCATAAATGTTATAAAGATTACTATTGCCAACATCATTATTGTTTTATAAATTCTGTATTTTTTATCTTTTTCCATTATTTGCCACTACCCTTCATAATTTTTGAGCGGAGGTTATTCCGCTCTTTTTAAGAATATTATTTTTATTTATTTTTATACCATATTACATTTTATTTTAAGGTAAATATGGTCTTGGATTTACGCAATTTGCATATCTATATCCAGGTGTTCTAATTTCAAAATGCAAATGAGGTCCTGAAACATTACCTGTACTACCAGATATCATTATTTGCTGACCTTTAGAAACTTTTTGTCCAACACTTACTTGAACACTTGTAGCATGTGCATAAAAGCTATATACATTATTTCCATGATATATTTCAACAAAATTTCCATATGCTGAATTGTATCCTGTGTCAAAAACTTGTCCATCACCTACTGAATATACTGGTGTACCACTTAAAACTGGAAAGTCAATTCCTGTATGATATCCTGAGCTCCAATATGATCCTGCAACTCCATAACTTGTTCCAATTGTATGATTAGATACTGGCCATCCAAATCCATAAGAGCTTGTTCCATTATTTATTGAACCATTATTTGAACTGTTATTTTTCTTTATTTGTTCATCATATTCTTGTTGCATTTTTTTAATTTTACTACTTATGCTACTTTCATGATTTTTTAATTCATCAATTTCTTTTTGTACCTTTGCTTCTTCATCAGATAACTGTGCAACATATTTGTCTTTTTCAGATTTAGCACTTTTTAATTCATTTGCAACATTTTCTTTACTTGCTTTAGCTGTTGTTAATGTTTGTTTGCTTTCTTCTATCTCTTTTTTAGAATTTTCTATTTCTTGTCTTTGTTTTTCTAAAGTCTCCATTAATTGTGCATCCATTTCTGTTAATTCTGAAACTAAATAATAATTAGAAATAAAATCCATTAAACTAGATGAGCTTAATAAAACATCTAAATAAGAAGTTTCTCCTGCTTCATAGATAGCTACTAATCTCTTTTTTAAAGTTTCTTGTTTTTTGTCATATTCTTTTTGATTTTCTTCTATTTTTTCCTCTGCTTCTTTTATTTTTGCGTTAGCATCAGCTATTTGAGCATCTAAATCATCTATTTGTGCTTCATAGCTATCTATTTGCGAATTTATACTTTCTACTTGTTTTTGTGCTTCTGATTTTTTTGCTTCAATTTCTTTTTGTTTTTCTTTTGCTTCATCTATTTGACTATTTATTTGTGATTGCTGATTTTTTTGACTATCTATTTCTGACTGCGTGACTGCTAATGCAACATTTGCGCTTGTTATGAGTATTGCTATTAAAATTATACCTATAATTTTTTTACATATACTTTTCATATGTTCCTCCTATTTTAGTGAAGTAGAGGTTGGTGAAATGGAGGTTGGTGAAGTAGATATTAGTGAAATAGATTTCTATATTCTAACTTCTAACCTCTAACCTCTAACCTCTGACCTCTGACCTCTAGTTTATAATATTTAAACTCTCATCTTCGTTATTTTCATCTCCTGGAATTAATCCAGTAGTTATATATGGAAGTGGATCTGTTGTTACTCCATTTATTCTTACTTCAAAATGTGCATGTGGTCCTGTTGAATATCCTGTTGAGCCGACTTTTAGTACTACCTCTCCTCTTTTTACAGATTGCCCAACTTCTACTAATATTTCTGAACCATGTGCATATAATGTTGATATTCCTCCACCATGGTCAATTATTACCATATTTCCATATGCTGTATTCTTTTCTGCTTTTGTAACAATTCCATCATTTGCTGCAATAAAGTTTACTCCTTCTGGTGCTCCAATGTCTACACCTGTATGTAATTTATATTGTCCTGTTATTGGGTGAACTCTCATTGCATATTTTGATGTAATTCTGGTATATCCTGGAACTGGCCATGCCAATTCTCCACCTATGTATGCTGTATCAATTCCTTGCTGTGCTAATTCTAAAATTTGTTTATTTATTTCTTCATATTGAGTATTTATTTCATCAATTTTTGCTTGTAAGTTTTTTTCATCCTCTGAAAGTTTTTCTATAAAGCTCTCTCTCATTTTTTTTGTATTTTGTAGTGTTCTTGATAACCTTGTTTGATTTTCGATTATTGCTGCTAATTCTTCTTTTTCATTTTCTAGTTTTTGTTTTGATAAATCTATTGTTTTCTTTTTTTTCTCTAACTCACTTATTAAATCATTATCTATTTCAGCTAATTCTGTTATAATATAATAACTAGATAAAAAATCTGACAGACTTCTTGATTTTAGCAAAATGTCCAAATATTGGGTTTCTCCTGCTTCGTATATTTCCACTAATCTTTTTTTAAATAATTCTTTTTGCTTTTCATATTTTTCTGTTACTGTATTTAATTCTGTTTCTATTTTACTAATAGAATCTTTTAATTCTGTAATCTTACTTTCTTGTTCTTCTAGTTGGCTTTCTGCTGATGATATTTTTTCATCTAATTTTTCTACTTGTTGTAAGTTTTCAGACAAATTACTTTGTACTTCATCTAACTCTCCATTTGCTTCACTTAATTGATTTTGTAATTCATCTCTTTGTGTTTGTAAATCTTGTGATTGCAAATTCGTTGTACTGTTTTCAGTTTCGTTTTCTGCATATGTAAATGTTGTTACAAAACAAATTAGTAAGATTAAAACAATACATAAAATTTTACGCATGTCCTCTCCCCTTCAAACTACACTTTTAAGTATTTTCTCATAGAAATAACGCTTCCTAGTGCTCCTATTCCTATTCCTAATAACATATATACAACTATTATTGAAGAAATCATATCTTTAAAGCTTAATAAACTTAGTCCTATTTTTATCATAAATGAATTATTTACTGCTTGCTCTGCCAATAAACTATATGCTCCACCAACAATTAATATTGATATTGCACTTGCCAAAATTCCTATTATCATACCTTCAACTATAAATGGCCATCTTATAAAACTATTTGTTGCCCCAACATATTTCATAATTGATATTTCTTTTCTTCTAGCATGTACTGTTAATTTTATTGTATTTGATATAATAAATATCGAAATAATTACTAATAATATCAATATTACTGCTGTTACAATTTTTATTCCATTTGCTACAGCTAATAATGTTGTTACTGTTTCATCACTACTTGTTATTCTCTTTATATTTTCAAATTTTAATATCTCATTTTGTACATTTTTACTTAATTTTAAATCTGTCAATGTTACTATATATGATGTTGAAAAGAAATCAGAATCATATCCATCTAGTAATTCTGCTTTATCCCCAAATTTTTCTTTTACAAAGTTCATAGCATATTCTTTATCTTTAAAATCTACTGTGCTTACTCCATCTAGAGCTCTTATTTTGTCTCCAACTTCTTGAATTTGTTCTTCTGTTGCATCTGTTTCTATAAAAACTTGAAATCCTTGTTCTGATTTTATATCATCTACAAAGTGATTTATATTTTCACTAAGCATTAAAAATATTCCAAATATTATCATTGTTGCACACATTATCATTAATGATGCACCTGTTGATTTTTTATTTTTAAATACATTGCTAAAACCTTCACCTATTAAATATCCAAATCTATTATATTTCACAATCATAACCACCTTTTTTATCATCTCTTATTATATCGCCTTTATTTATATGAATTACTCTTTTCTTCATTTTGTCTACTATATCTTTTGCGTGTGTTGCTACAACTACTGTTGTTCCTCTCATGTTTATTTCATTTAATAGATTCATTATATCCCAAGCTGTGTCTGGATCCAAGTTTCCTGTTGGTTCGTCTGCTATTAACATTGATGGGTTATTTACTAAAGCTCTTGCTAGTGCAACTCTTTGTTGCTCTCCTCCTGATAATTCATTTGGATACATTTTTGCTTTTCCACTTAACCCAACTAATGATAATACCATTGGTACTTGTCTTCTTATATGTCTTGGTGTCGCTCTTACTATGTACATTGCATATGCTACATTGTCATATACTGTTTTGTCTGGTAATAGTCTAAAGTCTTGGAATACCACTCCCATACTTCTTCTTAAATATGGTACTCTACTTTGTTTTAAAAATGTTGTATCTTTTCCATTTATTATTATATTTCCTGATGTTGGTTCTTCTTCTTTTAATATTAGTTTTATTAGTGTTGATTTTCCACTTCCTGATGACCCTACTAAAAATGCAAATTCTCCTTTATCTATTACAAAATTTGCGTTTTTTACTGCTTTTGTTCCTGTATCATATGTTTTTGATACATTTCTAAATTCTATCATTTTTTTATTTCTTCCCTTCGGTTATTTTTTATGACTACAATCTCACTTTGTTCGATTGTATAAGTTATCTGTAATGCTCGTAAACTCGCTAACAGTTAACTTAATTTTATTCCACTAAATCATACCAATAATCGCTATTTTTTGCAATAGTTTTCACAAAAAATTCACTAGAAATTTTTGCCAATTTTTTGTCCCATTGGGGATGGTTCTCAATGGGACATTTTTTATTTATTAAATTCATTTATAATATCATCTGCAGTAATTCCAAAATATTTCATAAGTTCTTCAGCTTTCCCTGACTTTCCGAAAGTATCATGTATTCCTAAACATACAAGTTTTGCAGGATATTCTTCTGTAAGTACCTCTGAAATAGCTGAACCTAAACCGCCAATAATATTATGGTCTTCTATTGAAACTATTTTTTTAGTTTCTTTTGCACATTTTATAATCATTTCTTTATCAATTGGTTTTATTGTATGAATATCAATAACTCTAACATTAACACCTTTTTCTTTTAAACTTTCTTGAGCTTTTAAAGCCTCTGAAACTGTTACACCTGTTGCAAAAATTGTACCATTTGTACCATCTCCAATTTGAATTGCTTTACCTATTTCAAATTTTTGATTTTCATCATATATAACAGGTGTTTCATGTCTTGATAATCTTAAATATATAGGTCCATTTATTTTACTAATTTCTTTTACAGCCCATTTGGTTTCTATATCATCAGATGTAGAAATAACTGTCATATTAGGCAAAGTTCTCATTAAAGAGATATCTTCTATCATCTGGTGTGTAGCACCATCTTCTCCAACTGTCACTCCTGCATGTGTTGCGCAAATTTTTACATTTAAATTTGGATAACATACACTATTTCTAATTTGGTCATATGCTCTTCCAGCAGCAAAAACTGCAAATGTACTTGCATATGGGATTTTTCCACATGTAGCCATCCCTGCAGCAGTAGAAATCATATTTTGCTCTGCAATTCCCATATCAAAAAATCTATTTGGAAATTCTTTTGCAAATAAATTTGTTTTTGTAGCTGCTGATAAATCTGCATCAAATACAACTACTTTTTCATTTTCTTTTCCTAGCTCTAATAAAGCTTCACCATAGCTTTGTCTGGTAGCTTTTTTATTATTAATATCCATACCTTCTCCCTCTTTGTCAAAAAGGGGCGTCCCTATTGACAACTTCCTATAATTCCCGCATCATTTCCAAGTGCTGCTGGAACTATTATTAATTCATTTCTACTATTAAATAAATATTTTTTATTTTGTATATTATTTTTCAATTTTTCTAATAAAACATCAGAAAAGTACACAAAACTTCCACCTATACCAACAGCTTCTGGCTCAAAAATATTTATCAAATTCGAAACACCTATACTTAAATATTCGATATATTCATCAACTATTTTTTTAATTTTTTCATCTTCCCCATTTTTTCTTATCATATCTAATAATTCTTGTCCTCTTGTAGTTTCATCTAACCCTAATGATGCTCGTAAATTATTTTTCAAAGCCTTCATAGATGCATACTTTTCAAAACATCCATTTTTACCACAATTGCATTTTATTCCATCTTTTTGAATTATCATATGTCCAAATTCACAACCTGGTAACTCTCCTGTATCAAGAAGTTTTCCATTAATTATAACAGCTCCGCCTATACCTGTTCCTAATGTTAAAAATATACTTCTTTTATAATCTTTTAAAGCTCCTATTTTGCTCTCTGCAATTGCAGCACATTTCGCATCATTTCTTATCTTAATTGGTAAATCAATCTCTTTTTTTAAATTTTCCACAATATTATAATTTTTAACACTTAAATTTACAGATTTTATTATTTCTGTTCCATAAATTGTACCTGGTACAGCTATTCCAATTTCTAAAATTTTATATTTTTCTTTTAAATCTTTTACATTTTTTATTATATAGCTTTCTATGGCTGTTTCTATATCTTTCTTTTCTTTTGACAAAAGTCTTTTTTCAACTTTTTCTACTATAAAGCCATCATTATTTATTACACCTATTGCAATATGGCTTCCTCCTAAATCAATTCCAATTTTCATATATTTCTCCTAAAACTACAATAAATTATTCCATGTACAGATTTTTAATATAGAGTAGTCTCTAGACGTTGATATTATTTATTTTTAAATATTAAATGTGTGACTGTAGTAAATTTAGATATTCTTAGCGAAATCTTTGGAAAATGTTCGTGTGATTTTCTAAAAGAAAATCAGCACAGAAAGGGTGCCAAAGATAGAGCTTAGAATATCTTAATTTATGAAAGGAGCCATTTAATATTTAAAAATAAATAATATCAACGTCTAGAGACGGACTATTTAATTTTAGCTGTAAATAATGAAAAAATTCTATAAAAGGGATTTGGAGAACAGTCCCCTTAATCCCTCTTTTTTTATACTCCTGCTGCATCAAATAACCATCCACCCATATAAACTTCGATACATGGTGCTAATACTACTAATACGAAGAAAATTAAAACAACTCCTACGATTAGATATACGACTTCAGGTAACACTTTCATAATCTTTTGCATAATATTATCAATATCAATTTCCATATATTCTACTAACTTTGTCATCATTTCAGGCAAATCTGTTTGCATACCTATTTTCAACATTTCTGTTTGCATAGCTCCTGTTAAACCTGATTTTTCAAATGGTTCTATCCATGAATCACCTATAATTATATTATTTATTGATGTTTCAATAATTGATAGCATAACATAGTTTTGTACAACATTTTTACTTACTTCTATTGCTTCTTGTATTCTCATTCCATTATTTAAATTTAAAAGCATTGCTTTCATAAATCTAGAAAAATCTAATGCAAATATTAATTGTCCAAATATTGGCATTTTATATTTAAAATAGTCAAAATCATATTTACCTTTTGGTGTATTAATATAAAATACTATCGCTCCTATTATTGCCCCTACTATTAATGTAGGTATATACCAATAAGCCACAAGCCAATTTACTACACCTTGAAACCATAATGTTACTGCTGGTAATGTAGCATTTGATCCAAATGAAGCATATACATTTTGAATTGCTGGTATTGCAACTATTGTTCCAACAAAAAGTAATATTAATAATAATGCAAATTGAGCTATATTTGGTATTAATATTCCTCTTATTTTTTTATTTAATGACTCTGAAGAATCTAAATATTTTACAGCTTGTTCTAGTGAGTTTGTAAGAGAACCTGATAATTCTCCTACTTTAATCATATTAACATATATGTATGGAAAAACATCTGAATAATATTCCATTGTTGTGTACATATTTTCACCAGCTTCAACGCCTGCTAAAATATCTTCTATAATTCCTTTAAATGTAATATTTTCTGTACTGTCTATTATAGTTTTTAATGCATGAATATTATTGAAATTTGCTTTTTTCAATACATAGAAGTTTTGTGTAAATATAACTAAATCTCTAGATGTTATTTTTTCTGTTCTTGCAAAATACAAGTTGATCTTTTCTTTTGTTGATGCCATTCTTTTATTATTGATTTGTGTTGTATTTACATTTTTCATTATTTCTTCTATGTCTTTTATGTTTTTCTTTTTAGTTTTTTTCTTTTTTGCTGAATATGCAACTTGTTCTATTGTAATTGGCATTAAATCATTTTCTTTTAAAACTTTTACTAATGTTTGTTTACTTGCTGCTTCTACTCTATTTCTTACAATTAGTCCTGAACTAGTTGCAGCTCTATATGTATATGTAGGCAAAATTTCCACCTCCTATTTACTGTTTCTTATTTTCTTTTCTTATTTTCATTTGCATTATAGTCCTATTTAATACTTCAATATTTTTTTCTTCTATTTGTGATTTAGCTTGGTCTAAAGTTATTCTATCTTCCACAAATAATGTTGCTATTGAATTTATTAGTCCAATACTTCCTTTATCTGAACTCTGAATTGCATCTTCTATTTCAGATACACTTATTTTATCTTTTCTTATTATTCCTGAAACTATGTTATCTACAACCATTACTTCTGGTACTAATACTAGTCGTCCGTCTTTACCTTTTAGCAATCTTTGTGATACTACTAATTTTAATAATGATGATAATAGATATTTTACACTTGCTTGGTCTCTTATATCATAAAAGTTTATCATTCTGTCTATTGTTTCTGCACAAGATTTAGTATGTAATGTTCCTATTACCAAGTGTCCTGATTCAGCCATTTCTATTGCTGCTTCCATTGTTACTTTGTCTCTAATCTCTCCTATTACCAAAATATCGCAGTCTTCTCTTAATGAGTTTTTAACACCATCACTAAATGTTAATGCATCTCTACCTTTTCCTACTTCTTTTTGTACTATTAAAGATTTTTTAGAATTATGTTTATATTCTACCGGATTTTCTAGTGTTAGTATTTTTTTATTTTGTGTTTCATTTATTTCATTTATTAAAGCATTTAATGTTGTAGTTTTACCAGAGTTTGTTTTTCCTGTTACTAATATTAATCCTTGTGGTTGATATGTTGCTCTTCTTATAATTTCAGGCAATCCTAATGATTCATATGGTGGTAATGTATTTTTTATAAGTCTTAATGTGCATAATGGAATTTCGTTTGCTACTGATATATTTACCCTTAAACGAATTCCGCTATATTCATATGATGTATCTAGTTTTCTAGTAGCATTAAATACTTCATCTTTGTCTACATTTCCTCTAACCAGGTAATCATACATTTCATTCATATCATCTTCTGTTAAAACATCCATTTCTTCTATTGGTACCAATTCTCTTGATATTCTGAGCATTGGTTTATTTCCTGATATTAAATGTACATCTGATGCATCTTTTTCAATAGCTATATCTAAAATTTTGTCCATGTTCATAACAAATTTCTCCCTTCATTTTTTATGCTAGAAGTTGGAAGTTGGAGGTTAGAGGTTAGAAATTGGATTTCTACTTCACCAACCTCCATTTCACTAACCTCTTATTAATACAATATAAGTTGTCTATTTAATTCCTCTAATGTTGTATCACCACGTAATATTTTTCGTATTCCATCTATTACTAATGGTCTATAATTTTGTTCTAAAGCTTTATTTTTAATTTCAATTGTTGAAGCACCTTTTATAATAAGTTCTTTTATTTCATCAGTTATATTTAATGTCTCAAAAATACCAATTCTTCCATAATATCCGATGTTATTACATCTTTTACATCCAACTGGATCATATGCTTTTAAATTATCAAAGTTTATTTCTTCTCCATATTTTTCTGAAATTTTAGAAATTATATTTTTTTCTTCTTTAGTAAATTCTCTTTCTCTTCTACAGTCTGGGCAGATTCTTCTTACTAGTCTTTGTGATACAGTTGTTGCTAATGTACTTGCTATATCATAATCTGATAATCCCATTTTTCTTAATCTGTTTACTACTTCTATTGCATCTATTGTATGTATTGTAGATAACACATAATGACCTGTTTGTCCGGCTTGTACTGCTATTTCCGCTGTTTCTTGGTCACGTATTTCTCCAAGTAATATTATGTCTGGGTCTTGTCTTAAAACTGTTCTTAAGGCTCCTGAAAATGTTGATTTATTTCCAATTTCTATTTGGTTTAATCCATCAATTCTTATTTCTACTGGGTCTTCTATTGTTGTTATATTTATTTCTGGTGAATTTAAATAATCTACTATACTATATAGTGTTGTTGTTTTTCCGGCACCAGTTGGAGCTGCTATAATTGTTATACTATTCTTTTTATTAAAGCTTTTTTTGAATTCTTCTTCTGTTCCTGGATATCCTAATTCAAATATATTTCTAATATCCATATCTTTTTTTAATAATCTTAAAACAAATTTTTCGCCATATACATTAGGTTGTGATGAAACACGAATATTGTAATCATCATATAACAAAATTCTACCATCTTGTGATTCTTGTTTTTCTTGATGCATGTTTGATATAGCTTTTAATCTTCCTATTACTTGTGGTTGCTTTTCTTTGTCTATTTTAGCAGCAGTAAATAAATTTCCATCTATTCTATATCTAATTCTTATCTCATTTGCTGCTGGTTCTATATGTATATCGCTTGCTCTTTTTTCCATACCTGTTCTGATAATGGTATCTATTAATTCAGTTATTGTTTCTGATAATGTTGTTTTTGTTATATCTTTATTTTTGTCTCCTTCTAATGATGATATAATCTTTTCTATCTCACTTTCAAATGTTATGTATGGCTCCATAACAAGTCCTCTATTTAACAATAACATTTTAACAGGGTCTGTTTTTCCTCCAGTCATTTTGTCAGTAAAGCATACTTTTATTTTGCCACCATTTATTTCAAATGGTACACATTTGTATTTTTTACAGTTTTCTAATGTAAGATATTCTGTTGGTTTAATTTTTAAAGAGTTTTGAGTTAATAATATTCCTTTTTCCCCTAAAATTTCTCCTATATTTTGAATTAAGTTTACTGCATCACATACGTTTAAAACATGTAATATGTCACCTAATTTCATATTAGGATGTTCTCTTTGATACTCTAAAGCTTTTTCAATATCAGCTTCTGTTACAACTCCTCTTTTTACCAATTCTACTCCTATTGGTAATCTTCTTCTTATATCCATATTATACACAACCTTTCTTATTGCTATTTTAGTTATGTGATGTATTATAAGTTATATATTATAGCATTATCTCCTAACATTTCTATGTTTGAGGTTTTAAAATTTACTTTTATTTTGTATTTTGAATCAACAAAGGTATATGAAAAATCACATATTTCAACATTTTCGCAAATTTTTATTTTGTTTTTATATATGCACTTACTATTTGCGTTGAAAGTATATTGATTTCCACTTGAAAATATTATATAACTTACTCCATTATTTAGTGATTTACACTCTATTACTGAATTATTTTTATTATTTATTTCTTCTAAAAATATACTAGAAAACTTTGTATATTGAGTTGTGTCACTATTTAAATCTTTTGCACTTATGTTTTTGAAAAAAAATGTTGTTAATGTCGCAATTAGTGCTAGTACAATTGTAAGTCCCATAATATATGTTATTAAAGATATCATTGTTATACCTTTATTATTTCTCATGTTTTGCTCCCTTCGCTAATTATACTTTGATATGTATGTTGAAATTTTTATATTTTTTTCTTTATTTGCTAATTTATATGAAATTTCTACAGTTATTTCTTTTACCAAATTTGCTGTTTTTGTTGTGTCACCTATTATAAATACATAATCTTTTATTAAAACTTTTTTATGATATCCTGTAAAGCTTTGGTTTTCTGTAATATCTTCTTCTTTTAATATTTCTTCTAAATTAATTCCGTTTTCCATCATAATCACTGTACCCAAGAGCTTTTATTTTTTCTATTTCTTGCACAGCATATGATGTTGCTTTTGTTTTTCTCTCTGCTTCTTTAGCATTTATGTTGATACTTGCTATTAAATTAGCTATCATAGCAATAAAAATTGTAATTACTATTACAGAAATTGCTATATCAATACCTGTTACTCCTTTTTCTTCTTTTATTACCATTTTTCAACCTTTCTAAATATATTTATAATATATTAATACATATATAAAATAAATTATATTTGTAATTGCTAAATAAAGTCCTATTTTAGTGTTGTTATTATATTGTTGTATTGTTTTCTTATTTTTTATGTCTTTTATTTTTTTTGCTGATAAATATATTGCTATTATTAATAATGTTGTTATTATGCTACTAATTGTTACAAATTCTCCTGTGAATATTGTCATTATTATAATAACCATCAATATTGAATATGTATAATTATTTTCAGCATGTTTTTTTAATGTTATTGAGTCTATTATCAAAAGTAAAATAAACAATATTAAATATATAACATATCTATATATACTAGTTTTTTCTATTATGTATAGATATACTATATACATAATTGAAATTATAATTCCATACATTAATACTGGTTTATTTATGTTTCTTTTTTCTTTATCTATACCTGCCATTAATATAACAAAAGTAAAATATAGAACAAAAAATATATATTCAACTATTTTAGTAATTTCTAAATTATAAATACTTAATCCCATCAAATATGCAATTGCTACAAAGAATAATCCTGATATTGTTTCTAATATTAAGTATCTTGGTCTTATTTTTTGTTTACAATATCTACATTTGCCTCCTAAAAATATGTAGCTAAATACGGGTATTAAATCAAATATATTCAATTTATGTTTACAATTGGGACAGTATGAATGTGTATGTGTTATATCTTCCCCTTTTGGTACTCTATATACTGCTAATGTATAGAAACTTCCAAATGTTATTCCCATTATGAAAATTATTATATAAAATAAAGCCTCCATATATTTTCCCCTTCTTTTAATTTTGCTTATATTTTATAAATAGGCATATACAAGTATATGCATATGCCTATTATATATTTTTTTGTTTTCAATAAATCATTAAATTATTTTATATCGTTCATTATTGCGTTTATTTTGTCACTATATTCATTTAATGTATTTATTTCATTTTGTTGTGCTTTTTCTGAAAGATTTTTTGCTTCTTGAGCTCTATTAAATAATCCTTGGTTTGTTAATGCACCAATTGATATACCAGCTAAGATTAATAGTATGATTATTGTGATAACTAAAGCAACTAATGTTATACCATTTTGTCTTTTCATTAAAATTTTCCCCCCTTTTTCTTTTGATATAATATATATATACTATATTTATAAAAATAAATATAATGTTAATAACTACTTTAATATTATTTAGTTCCTTTATCTGGAAGGTATCCTGTGTTTCCTTGCCCTGTGGTACTAGTTCCTGAATTTGTTGTACTTCCTGAGTTTTGTGTACTTCCAGTATTTGATGTACTGCTACTATTTTGTTCTCCCTCATTTGTTGTAGTACTTGTTTCTTGACTCTCTAATGAACCAAAAGGATTTTTTCTTCCTGGAACATATTCTTGTATTTTTTGATAATTTCTTATTTGAGTTGAATCTATGTGATAATCCACATATAATTCTTCATCATTTTCATTTACATCTGTTTCCAATTCAGTTTTTACTTCTTCAGGAGTAGTATAAGATACCTTTTCAGGAATTATCTTGTTTGCTGGAACATATTCATAAAGCAATACTCCTAAAACTAGTATAATTGCTAATGCTAATAATAAAACCATTATTATTTCTTTTATAATGTTTTTTGACATTTCCTACTCCCCTTTCATTACTGAACTGTATTATTTTCATTTGTAGTTGTATTGTTTACTGTATTGTTTGTTGTGTCAGCTGTTGTATTATTTTGGCTACTTGTTGTTGAAGTTGTATCTGGAGTTGTTGCAGTTCCTGTTGAAACTCCTCTTATTATTATGTCTCTACATGTAAATGTAGCTTGTAAAACATTGTTTCCTTCTGATGAAGCTATTATCTTAAAGTCTTCTATTTTAAATCCTAATTTAGAATCATCTTCAATATCTTCTATAAATCCTGCTATTCCTGCATAAGTTCCAGTAGCCGTAAAATACAAATTGCAATTATATTTTTTATCTACTTCTGATGTGGAATTTGTATCTATTGCTGTTAAATCTTTTGCTGATACATCCATCACTACACCTTCGCTTTTAGCATGATTTCCTAATTGAATCCAAAGCATTCCTATTTCATATACTCCATATTGATTTGCTGCTTGAATTTCACTGTCTGTACTAACACTAATCATTTCTTCATAATTTGCTTTTGTACTTTCAAATTCTTTTAAGTTTTTATTTAAATCATCTAAAGCCTTAGGATAGTCTGTGCTTGCCAATTTTGTTGCATCTTTAATTTTGTTGTCTAATTCTTCATTTTGTTTTTTAATTTCTACTATTCCTAAAATTTTAAAGTTTCCTATTTTTATTCCATTTATAATTGTTATTACTGTTAATATAAGAACTAATATTATAATTATACTTATTAATAATTTTTTCATGGCAAATCACCTTCTATCTTTATAGTTATAATATTATTTTGTTGTTGTCCAGCAGTAGATATAACATTATTAAGTGCTCCAGAAACTTTCAAATTAGTTGTTAAATATCCTAATTGAGAATAGCTTTTAGATTGAGCTTGTATTTCTATATGAGTATCTGTTGTATTTTGTATTGAGGTTATTTGCACTCCTTCAGGCATAATATACATCAATTTATTTAATAAAATTGGTATAGCTTTTTTAACTTTATTATTTTCTTGTACTTTTTCACTAATTTTTTCCAAATTACTTATTTTACTTGTATATTTGCTTGTCATATTCTGTAAATTTTGTGCATCTGTATTTGCTAATGTTATTTGAGCATTTGTATTTTTTATAGATTCATCTGCTTCTAATGTTTTAGTATCTATTTGTTTTTTTATTAAGCTTGAGAATCCACAATATACTATAAATACTATTAGTAGTCCTGATATTCCTCTTAATAATCCTCTTTCTATACCATCTAACGGCATATTAAAATCCATTGTAAATAGATTTTTAGCAAATGCTGGCATTGGTTTCTTTTTATTATTTAATTTCTTTTTAGAGTTTCCTACCTCCATAGTTAGTATATCTGGTAGTTTATCCATTAAGCTTGTCTTTTTAAAGTTCATTCCAGAAATCCCTTGACCAAGTCCACTTAAAGCTAATGATATTGCAGAGTTAACTTCTACATAGTCTTTTATGTTTATTTCTGGTGACATTTTTATAAAGCTTGGTTTTAAAATTTCACATCTTACATTTTCTAAATATTCTTCAAAATATAAATCTACATTATTTATTAAAACACCTGTTCCTGTTATATATACTTTTTCTATTTTTTCTACATTTTCATTTAATATTTTTCTTAATTTTCCAACAATATCATATAATGTTGGCATTATATCTTCCAAATAGTTAGTTTCTTCTTCTGATAGTTCTTTTCCTTCTGAAGTATATATTGTAGTTTCTTTGCATATTTCGTAGGCTTTTTGATATGAATTCTCTTTAAGGTTTATTTTTTCTAATACTTCTCTACTTCCTACATCTAATTTTTGTATGTCATATATATTTTGATTCAAAATTGTTGTTATTGTCGTTTCTTCTTCAATATTTACTATAATGCAATTTTCGTTTTCTTCAAATTTTGCTATATTTGAAATTGTCATTGATATTGGAGATATATTTTGTAATTTGTAAGAACTAAATTTTTGTATTTTTTTATTTAGTTCCATTTTATTTTCACTAACATGAATAACTTTCAATTTATCTTTTTCATGTATATCTGGTGTAAGTGCATATCTTGTTTCAAAAACATTAACATTGAAATTTTTGTCAGTACAATATGCTTCAAATTCAGTTTTTATTGCTTTTGGAAAGTCTTTTTTATTTAGTAATGAAAATATATTGAAAAAGTTATACATTTCTTCTGACAAATTTATACTAATAGGAGTTTTATAACTATATGTTTCTTCTATTACCTGTTGTATTGCTTTGTCTAAATTGTCATAAAATTTAACCCCAAATGATTCTACTTTTATTTGGTCACGTTCTTTAGAAACTTTTGCATATTTAATTATATTTTCTTCAATATACAATCCAAGACAAGTTGACATTTTTTCTTCCTTTCTAATTTCATGTTTTAGTATTTAATTCTTAATACATTTTTATTTTACCATTTTTGAATAAAAGTGCAATACCTTTTGTCGATTTATCATGAAAATGTAATATTTCTGTAATATTTATGTAATATTTTTTTGTGTAATTTACAAATAAAGAAGCCATCCCTTTGTCTATCAGGCATAATACTGTATTTGCTGTTTTTAACCATTTCAAAATCAGTGTTTTTATTTAAGAAGTCAAAAATAATATTTTCGTTTTCTTCTTTTAAAATACTACATGTAGAATATACCAAATCTCCTCCTGGTTTTAAATATTTTGAGCATTGTTCTAATATTGTTTTTTGTATTTTTGTAATTTCTTCTATATCTTCTGTTTTTCTTTGCCATTTTATATCAGGTTTTCTTTTAATTACCCCAATCCCTAAGCAAGGCACATCTAATAGAATTTTATCAAATTTTTCATTTATTTTTTCATCATATATGCTAGCATCTTTTACTTGTGTTTTTATAATATCTATTCCTAACCTTTTTGCATTTTGTTCAACTAGTTTAGTTCTATGTTCATGGATATCCCATGCTTCTATATTTCCTTCATTTTTCATTAATTCTGCCATATATGTGGTTTTTCCACCAGGTGCAGAACATGCATCTAGCACCAGTTCACATGGCTGTGGATTTAATATTTTAGCAGTTAGGCCTGCTGAGATATCTTGAATTGTAAAATATCCATTTTTAAATAATTCTAAGTTTTCAATATTTTTTACTTTATTTAAAATTAGGAAATCTTCTGACAATTTTTCTTCTATATTAATTTCTTGATATTCAATATTCTCTTCTTCTAACTTTTTCATTAAATCTTTTTTAGTTATTTTTAAAATATTTACTCTAATTGTTATTTGAGGTTTCAAATTTGAGTTAGTACATATTTGTTCAACTTCTTCTACTCCATTATTTTTTAATAATTCCTTTATTATCCATTCTGGCATTGAAGTAGTTTTGGAAATTCTTTCTATATCATCCGTTATTTGTGAAAATTCTTCATAGTTAGACTTTTCAATTTTTCTTAAAATTGCATTTACAAAATTCGAACTAGAACTATGTCCATATCTTTTTGCCAGATTAACACTTTCATTTACTGCTGCTGATTTTGGAATCTTGTCTAAAAAGATTATTTGGTATGCTCCCATTCTTAAAATATTTAAAATCCATGGCGATATTTTTTTCAATCTTATTTTTGAATATTTTTTTATTATTTCATCTAGTGTTAGTCTCCATGTTGTGACTCCATATACAATTTCTGAAATTAGTCCAATATCTTTTTCTGTCAAGTTTTTTCTATTTTGTTTTATTTCTTCATTTAATACTATATTTGAATATGCTTGTTCTTTATCTATTTTGTATAGTGTTTTTAATGCTATTTCTCTGGTTTTATCAATCATTTTTATTCCTCCTAGATGATTATATATTATTTTTTAGAAAAATTCTACATTTTGTATATTTTTTCTAAAAACGGTAAAAATATTTTTAAAAGATTTTTTAGGAGGTTAAATATGGACACTTTTTTAATTGATTTAAATAGAAAGGATGATAAATAATGAACCCTATCGAAACAAAACAAACTTATCAAGAATATGTAGATAAAAAATCGCCTAATTCTCCTATATGGAAAAATTGTTTTAATGCTTTTTGGGTTGGTGGATTAATATGTACAATTGGTCAAATTATTATGAATATATGTAAGCAAAGAGGTTTTGATCAGACTTTATCAGGTACTATTGTTTCTATCATATTAATTGGTATAGCTGCATTTTTAACAGGTCTTAATATTTTTAATAAAATTGGTAAATTTGCAGGTGCTGGTTCTTTAATCCCTATAACAGGTTTTGCAAATTCAATTGTTTCTCCTGCTATGGAGTATAAATCTGAAGGTTATGTTATGGGTGTTGGTGGAAAAATGTTTACAGTTGCAGGTCCTGTTTTAGTTTTTGGTATATCTGCATCAATTATTGTTGGTATTGTTTATTTGATTTTTAATACTCAAAGTATGACACTAGTATAACGCATGGCTACTCTATAATAAAAATTTAGAACTTTATAATAAAAAGGAGTTGATTTTTTTGCAAAAATTAGGAAAGCAAACTATTAAATTTGATAATCCCCCTACTATTACAGAATGTGCTTCTATTGTTGGCCCTAAAGAAGCTCAAGGTCCTCTTTGTAAATATTTTGACCAAACTTTAGATGATGAGTTTTGGGGTGAAAAAACTTGGGAAAAGGCTGAAAGTAAAATTATAAAAGAAACTGTTAATACTGTTATAAGTAAATCAGGTGTTCCTTCTGACAAAATTGACTGTTGTTTTGCAGGTGACCTTTTAAATCAATGTATTTCTTCTAGTTTTGGTCTTCGTGAATCAAATGTTCCATTTTTTGGTGTTTTTGGTGCTTGTTCAACATTTGTTGAATCTATGTCTTTGGCAGCAATTACTGTAGAAAGTTTTGCAGAAAATGCTCTATGTGCTACTTCTAGCCATTTTTGTAGTGCTGAAAAACAATTTAGATTTCCTCTTGAACTTGGAAATCAAAGGCCACCTTCTGCTCAATGGACAGTTACTGGTAGCGGTGCTGCAATAGTATCTAAAAATGGCCAAGGTCCTTATATTACCCATATTACACCTGGTAAGATTGTTGATATGGGTATAAAAGATGCTAATAATATGGGTGCAGCTATGGCTCCTGCTTTTGCTGATACTTTAATTACTCATTTTCAAGATACTGGTCGAAGCCCTAGTTATTATGATGCAATTATAAGTGGTGATTTAGGACATATCGGTAAGGAAATTGCAATCGATATTGCAAAATCTCAAGGATATAATATTAAATCTAATTATAATGATTGTGGTGTTTTAATATTTGATAAAAATGTACAAGATACTCACTCTGGTGGTAGTGGTTGCGCTTGCTGTGGTACAGTATTTTCTGGATATTTATTTAAACAATTAAAAGATAAAAAAATTAAGAAATTATTATTAATTGCAACTGGTGCTTTGATGAATTCTACTTCTTCTCAACAAGGAGAATCTATTCCTCGGAATTGCTCATGCAATTAGTATAGAAATTTAATGTCCTTTTAGGGAGTTTTCTTAAAGTTACATTCACAGCTATTAAAATTATATTCGTTTAATTAATAACTATTCCCCTGCGCGGACTTTAAATTTTGTTTAGCTGTGAATGCTAACTTAAAAAAAATCACGTAAAGGACATTGTGAAAGGAGATAAAACTTTATGAATATAGATTGGGCTAGTGTTTTTAATTGGATGTCACTTTTAAAATGTTTCGTTGTTGGTGGGTTGATTTGTGTTATCGGACAAATTTTAATTGATAAAACAAAACTAACTCCTGCTAGAATTTTAGTTATATTTGTAACAACAGGTGCTATTCTAGGTGGTCTTGGCATTTATAAACATTTAGTTGATTTTGCCGGAGCTGGTGCTACTGTACCTCTTACAGGTTTTGGTTATAATCTTGCGAAAGGTGCTATTGAAGGAGTTAAAGAAACTGGTTTAGTTGGAGCTTTTACTGGTGGTGTTAAGGCTGCAGCTGGTGGTATTGCAGCCGCTGTATTCTTTGGATATTTAGCTGCATTAATTTCTAAGCCTAAAATGAAAAAGCAATAAAAAAAACATAGTTTTAAACTATGCTTTTTTTGCTATTTCAGCTATTTCTGCAAATGCTTTTGGATCGCTTACAGCTATCTCTGCTAACATTTTTCTGTTTATTGTAACATTAGCTTTTTTTAGACCTGCTATCATTTTGCTATATGTTGTTCCATTCATTCTAGCAGCAGCGTTAATTCTTGTTATCCATAATTTTCTAAAATTACTCTTTTTATCTTTTCTTCCTACATATGCGTAAGATAATGATTTCATAACTGCTTGATTTGCATTTCTAAATCTATAGTGTTTTGCTCCAAAATATCCTTTTGCTTGTTTTAATACTTTTTTATGTCTTGCTCTTGTTGTTCTTGCTGTTTTTACTCTTGCCATTTTATTTCACCCTTTCTTTCTATTTTATCCACCATATGGTAATAATTTTTTAATTGTGTTTTCACAAGTTTTACTTGCATAAGCATTTTGAACTTTTCCTGATTTCTTTTGTCTTTTTGTTTTGTTTGCTAATAAGTGTCTTCTGTTTGATTTTGTTCTTTTAACTTTTCCTGTTGCTGTTAATGAATATCTTTTTTTAGCAGCTTTATTTGTTTTTAATTTTGCCATTATATATTCCCCCCATCATAAAAAATTATATATAAAACGCATTTATTACGCTTTTTTAGCTAAAATTGTAAACATATTTCTACCTTCTAATTTAGGTTGTTTTTCAACTACAGAAATATCTTCTAATTTTTCTATAAATTTATTTAGAACTACTTCTCCAGCTTTTGAGTTATTTACTTCTCTTCCTCTAAATCTAACTGTTATTTTAACTTTGTTTCCATCAGTTAAAAACTTTCTTGCATTTTTAGATTTAAATTCAAAGTCGTGTTCTTCAATATTTGGAGTAACTCTTATTTCTTTAATTTCTAGAACTTTTTGTTTCTTTTTTGCTTCTTTTTCTTTTTTTGATTGTTCAAATTTATATTTTCCATAGTTCATTATTTTGCAAACTGCTGGTTTTGCATTTGGTGAAACTAATACTAAATCCAAATTATCTTCTGCTGCTTTTTCTAAAGCTTCTCTTGTTGAAACAATTCCTAGTTTTTCTCCATTTACTCCTATTAATTGAACTTCTTTTTCTCTAATTTGACCATTTACTGGTAATTCTTGTTTTATGTTAAAACACCTCCATATATTGCATTTTAGCAATAAAAAAATTGACTTTTGTTACAAGTCAATCAATACAAATAAACATAGTTTTTCTAAACTATTATTATTTTTATTTCTAACCTTTTGCTTAAATATGCTAAGGTGAGAAGTTATTGCTTCTTCTTGTAACATAATATATTATATCATAAATTTCTCATTTGTCAAGAAATTTACAATTATTTTATTGAAATTTTCTAATTCATAGTTACAATTCAGTCTTAATATTATAGAGTAGTTCCAGATGTTTATATATTAAAATTTAAAATTTGTTTTGACCTACTGTTTTAAACATTCTCTCCAGAACGGTTACCGTAGCGATAAACTCCTTTTTTCCTCTTGGTATTGCGTTTGGAAAAATGAATTTTAAATTTTAATATATAAACATTTGGAACGGCTTATTTTAAAACTATTTAAAACTGCGTATGTAACTATGCTCTTGGATGAGCTTTTTGATAAATATCTTTTAAACCTTCATCTTGGAATTGCATGTAAACTTGTGTTGATGAAATATCTGAATGTCCAAGCATTGTTTGAATTGACTTTAAGTCTGCACCATTTTGTAACAAATGTGTTGCAAATGAATGTCTTAAAACATGTGGTGTTATGTCTTTTGTTATATGTGCTTGTTCTTTATAATATTTTATTATTTTCCAGAAACCTTGTCTTGTTAATCTTTGTCCATTAACATTTACAAATAATGCTTTTTCGCTATCATCTTTTATTAATATTCCTCTTGCATGTTCTGTATATTCTTTTAATGCTTTTAAAGACATTTTTCCTAATGGAATAATTCTTTGTTTATTTGCTTTTCTACAGTTTACGTATCCTTCTTCAAAATTAACATCATCTATATCTAATGATATTACTTCTGTAACTCTCATTCCTGTAGCGTAGGCAAATTCAAGCATTGCTTTGTCTCTAATTCCTTTTAAATCTATATCTTTTGGTTGTTCTAATAGTAATTCAACTTCTTTAGATGTTAAAACACATGGTGTTCTTTTTTCTACTTTTGGTGATTTAATTTCTTTTGTAGGATCTTTTTTTACTTTTCCTTTTTTCAACACATATTGATAGAATGATCTTATTGATGCTATACATCTTGAAATAGTTGAAGGTTTTTTTCCTAATTCTTCTAAATATTCAATATAGTTATCTATTACTTCTTCATCTACTTTATTGTATGCTACTTCGCATCCTTCTATATATCTTCTGAATTGTTTTAAGTCTCTTTTGTATGATTGTAATGTGTTATCTGATAATTTCTTATCATTCTCTAAAAATTCAAAAAAAAGTTTTAATTGTTTTTCCATTTTCCCCTACCCCTAAATCAAAATATTTTATTTACATAAACTAATATATGTTATATCAAAGAATTTTAAAAAAGTAAATACATTTTTGAAAATATTTTATAATTTTTTAAAAATATTTTATTAATGCTTTTAAAATATTAGTAGAAACTAATATTTCTATAATTGCAGATACACATAAAAGAATTAACATGATTGACGAAAAAATTGTATGTCTAAGTACTTCTACTTTTATATTATCTCTATTTCTGTCTTTTACTATTGATTTGTATAATTTAAATCCGGCTCACTCCAATTGCGATTATAGCTGGAATAAATATTATATTTTGCAGTAGTAATGATATTAATACAAATATTATTCCTTTTCCTATTCCAATTGTTAATATAATAGATGCTATTGAATATCCTAAGCAAAAACCTCTATATAATATAATACCAAAAACAACCGGTATTCCTATAACTGTTGTTCCAAAAAACCATAATGTTATTGCTAGAATAATATTTTCAATTATTGTAGTTTTTAAAATTTCTGCACTTTCTAACTTTTCTGTGTTTTTTAATTTATCTATAAAATTATTTAAATATGATGTTATCTCTCCTCTTTGTGTCTCTTGGCTATTATTTATAAACATTACTCCTAAAAAAATTCCTATTAAAAATATTAATGTTAATAAAATATATTCTTTGCTATTATTTGTTATATGTTGATAAATTGTGTTTCCTATTTTTAATCGTTTGTTTTCTTTCATAAACCTCTCCTTATTTTTTACAGTTGTTTATACATAATGTGTATTCAATAAAGAGATTTTTAGAACTATATAATTTTTCCGATAGTTTCCTCCGCCACCAGATTGAACTTTTGCTTCACCTGTTCTAGCTTTTTCAATAGAATTTGCAACTTTTTCTCCTACAACCGCTTCTATATCGTCTTTGGATAACTTATGTAATATATTCATTTCTGTTTCAAAAGTATCTAACAATTTTTCAATTGTCTTTCCACCCACTCCTGGAATGAATCCAAGAGGAACTTGATATATATATGGTGGTCTATTTCCTGGACTTTTAGTTTCTTTTTTATCTTTTATTAATTCTATTCTATCAAAAACCCCAAATGTAACTTTGTCACTACTACAATATGGACATACTGATATTGGTTCTTTTGTTTCTATTGTTTGATTACAATTATCACAATATGTTCTATGGTATTTTCCAAGTTTTGGGTCTAATCCATAATTTGCAATTATTTTTCTTCCATCTTCATTTTTTAATGCTTTTACAACTTCTTTAAAAGAGATATCTTCTACTTGCATTTTATTATATTCTCTTGCTATTTTTGGAAGTGAGTGTGCATCTGAATTAGTTACAAATGTTTTATTTTCTAGTTCTGATATTTCATCTGCTAAAAAGGTATCTGAACTTAGTCCTAATTCAACCGCAAATATTTTATCATATTTTTCTTTGAAGATATCTTTCATCCTATCTACGCAATTCCCATAATAGCTTTTAAATGGTGTAAATATATGTGCTGGTATTAAAATACCATTATATCTTTCTACAATATCAATTAATTCATATCCTGATATATCTGACCTTTGTGTGCTTAAAGTTATGTTTTTTATATGATGACTCATTTCATTTGAAAATGCTTTTATATCTTTTAAGTGTGGGAAGAAACATACATTATGAGCTGCTCCACATTTTCCATTTCTTCCTTTTTCCGAAGTTTCTACTTCACTCCCTAAAAGAATACATACTTTGTCTTTGTATATAATTCCTCCATCTTCTAATTCATATGCTTCACCTGTTTTTAAAAAGTTTTCTATATCTTCAATTACATATGGTGATGCACAGTCTATTATTCCTACTATATTTATTCCTTTTCTTTCTGCACATTCTTTTGCAATGTTAGCAAAATTCAAACTTCTGGCAGCTGTTATTTTTATTGGTTTTCCATTTTCTGTTCTTCCTATGTGAACATGTAAATCTGCAAATACTTCGTACATTTTTATTCCTCTTTCCTTTATAAAAAGACGATTTTTTATCGTCTTTTTATTTTTCTAAATCTTCTCCATTTTTTAATTCTTCTAATATATCTCCTATATATTCATTTTGAGTATCTTTTGTAAACATTGGTATTTGTTCTTTTGTTTTTATTTTGTTATCTAATATTTTTTCATATCTAGGTAATAATGCTGCAATTACTCTGGTTATTGAATTTTCTTCACATATTTTTTTTAATGCCCCTAGTGGTTTCATTAACACTGTTCCTACTTTTTCTTGTGCTTCCATTATACTTCTACCTCCTGCATTTCTCTTACAAATTCTTTGAACCTTTCAAAATAAACATTTTTATTTCTTCTAAATTTTTCTTCTTCTAATTGTATTATTGCTTTTTCAGGTGTGTAACCTGCTCTTTCTGGTCTGTCTAAAAGCATTCCACCAAAATTATCCACTAATTCTAAAATATCACTTTCTGGTTCTCTTGGTTCACTTCCACTATATCTGTTTACTTCTTCACAAATTTTACAAAATCTTTTATCAAATCCTAATGTTGCTAAAAACTCTGCTCCTTTTTTTGCATAAGTGTGTAGACTTTCTAAGCTTTGTGGTCCATCTATTTTTTTACAATTGCATAAAAGACATGCTGTTAAAACTAGATTTTCATCTACTTCTTTTTTTACATCTGTATATTCTAGAAACATTCTTGCAATTTCTGTTTTAAATACGATTGTGTTATTGAAAAATATTGTTATTCCTCTTCTTTCTTTTAACAGTCTTTGCAATCTATTTAAAATGTCCATTTTATTTATTAAGTTTGGTTCTTTTAATATATAGTCGGCAAATGTTTCCATTTTATCCCCCTTAAATAATTATACTTAATTAGAGTATAATTTAAACTTTTGTTTTTTGCAATATTTTTTCTAAATGTAATAAAAATGTAATATTAATGTAATATTATAGTGATTTTATGGCATTTCTTGCAAGCTCATCACATCTATTATTAAATTCATTATCTGCATGTCCTTTTACTTTAATGAATTTTACTTTATGTATTTTTGTTAAGTTGTATATTTCTTGCCAAATTTCTTTGTTTTTTACAGGCTTTTTGTCTGCTGTTTTCCAGTCATTTTTTTGCCAGTTATAAATCCAACCTTGTGAAAATCCATTTACTAAGTATGCGCTATCACTATATAAATCAACTTCACAAGGGAATTTTAACATTTTTAATCCTTCTAGTGCTGCTGTAAGTTCCATAACATTGTTTGTTGTGTCTTTTTTTCCTCCTGATATTTCTTTTTTTGTGTCTTTATACATTAAAATTGCTCCCCATCCTCCTGGCCCTGGGTTTCCTGAACATGCACCATCTGTGTATATAATTACTTTTTCCATAATTTTTCCTTTCCAAATTTGACATTTTTTTTTATATGTGCTAATATAATAATATAAAGATAAGAGCAAAGCCCTTATCTGTGTGATTGGTGAGATCTTTCCAAGGGATAGATCTCTATTTTTCTTTTTTTAGAAATATATGTAAATATACATTTATTTTTTGAACAAATATATATTGTACATAATAATCCAATAAAGAAAGTTATTAAAATTAATAAAATCCCTATTAACTTCATAACCGCTAGCCTCCTTCTTACGTAATTTACATTTAGGCTATTTAAAGCATAAATGCATAGATTAGTAAGCATATTTGCGTAGGCTTACAAGTCTATGCACTTATGCCTGAAGAAGGTTAACTTCCAACCGAAAGCATTATATCACATGTTTATTTTGTAGTCAATATTAATCGAACTTTTTTTTGTCTTTTTTTCGTGTTATTGTAATTTTTATTATTTTATGTTATTATATCAATATATTATTTATTTAACAAGTACTTAATTTTTATAAATGTACTAATGTCTGATTTCCGACCTCTTACTTCCGACTTCTGACCTCCAAAAAAAAAAAAAAAGAAAGAAGGTGCTATTAATGAGTAAAGTTTTAGGAATAATAGCTGAATATAATCCATTTCACAATGGTCATTTATATCATTTAGAAAATTCCAAAAAATTAACAGGTTGTGATTACTCAATTGCAATTATAAGTGGCAATTTTGTGCAACGTGGCTCTACTTCTATAATTAATAAGTGGGAAAAGACTAAAATGGCACTTTCAAACGGTGTCGATTTAGTTATAGAGTTACCTGTTTTGTATTCAATTTCAAGTGCTGAAAATTTTGCAGATGGAGCAATTAAAATTCTAAATTCTTTGGGAATTGTAGATTATTTATCTTTTGGAGCAGAAACTTCTGATATAAATATTTTAAAAAATATTGCTGATGTTGTATATGCAGAGCCAAATGAATACAAAAATATTCTTTCACATGAATTGAAGAAAGGAACGTCTTTTCCAAAGGCTCGTGAGAATGCTTTGTTAATGTATCTTAATGATATTAGAACATATTCAGGAGTTTTATCTTCTCCAAATAATATTTTAGGAATTGAATATTTAAAAGCTCTAAAAAAATATAATAGCGATATAAAACCGGTTTGTGTTAAAAGAATTGAGTCTGAATATAATAGTACTAATTTTTCAAATGATATTGCAAGTGCCACTGCTATTAGAAGTTTAATTAAAAATAAAAGTTTTGAAATTATTAAAACTTTGGTGCCTTCTGATACTTATTCAATTTTGCTTGAAAATATTAGAAATGGTCATATTGTTGAGGATTTAAGTATTTTTGAAAAAGAGATAATCTATGTTTTGAGAAAAATGTCAATTGAAGAAATTGCTAATCTTCCTGATGTTTCTGAAGGATTGGAATTTGCTATTAAGGAAGCTGCTGATTCATGTAATAGTATTATTGAATTTTTAAGCATGGTTAAATCAAAAAGATATACATCAACTAGGATTCAACGTATTCTTTTGTATGCTTTGCTTGGAATTACTAAAAAGGATATGGAAATTTCTAAAAACACTTTGCCTTATGTTAGAGTTTTAGGTTTCAACGAAAATGGTAAAAAACTTGTTTCCGAGATTTCAAAAAATAATCCTAAACTTAATATAATAACTTCTGTTAAAAAATTTGTTGATTCTAATAAAAATAAAAATTTAAAGCAAATGCTGGATAAAGATATTTTTGCTACAAATGTTTATACTATTGGATATGAATATAATTCTTTGAATAATTTGGATTTTAAAAATGGAATTATAAAAATATAGTGTCCCAAAGAGAACCGTCCCCTTTGGGACATTTTAAAATGTCCCAAAAAGAACCGTCCCCGATGGGACATTATTTTGTAATCCATTTTACTAAATTTAAATTCTCTGCATCTAATAACATTTCATGTTTTGGCATAATTCTAAATGTATAACCATAATTTCCACCTGTTTTTAATTCAATTTTTGTAGAATATTCATATATTTTTTCTTCTTCGTTTTCATTTTCTATTTTCATTGGAATTATACTTACATTTTCAACTATTCCATTATCTAGTATTTTTCCATAATAGCATTCTACTGTAATGTTGTTTATATCTACATTTGGTAGTTGCACTTCGCATCTAACTTCAATATTTTTTCCAGCATCCATAGTGATATTATTTAAGTTATTTTTTTGAGTTATTTTTATATCTTTCCAATTTGTATATAAACTCTTTTTCCATGAATTAAATTCAGCTACAGTATCAATACTTTCATAATATTTTTTAGTTAAATTACATAGTGGCATATATAAATTGTTTGTATAGTCTACTAGCATTCTAGATGTACTATATTTTCCTCCTGTTGATATAATTGAGTTTTTCATAGTTTTCATCCAGTTTTCAGATATTCCATCTTTATTTCTGTCATAATACATTGGTATTATTTTTGTTTCTAGTGTACGGTACATGCTTTGGCTATCTGCAATGTCTTGTTCTTCATATGAGTTATATTCTGCATTTGTACCAATTGTCCATCCATTTTCTTGGTTATAGCCTTCAGCCCACCATCCATCTAGTACACTAAAGTTTATAACTCCATTTACAGATGCTTTTTGTCCACTTGTTCCTGATGCTTCCATCGGTCTTCTTGGGTTGTTAAGCCATACATCTACACCACTTACAAGATATCTTGACATTTCTATACTATAATTTTCTAATATGAATATTTTTCCTTTAAATTGTGGCATCATTGATATTTCGTGTATTCTTTTTATTAAGTCTTTTCCTTCTTTATCTGCTGGATGTGCTTTTCCTGCAAATATTAATTGTACTGGTTTATCTTGATTATTTAGTATTTGTGTTATTCTTTCTAAATCTTTAAATATTAATGTTGCTCTTTTATATGTAGCAAATCTTCTTGCAAATCCTATTGTTAATACATCTGGATTTAATTTTGATGTTATATCATTTATTTCTTCGTAATTATATCCTTCTCTTCTTAATCTATTTACTGTGTTTTCTTTTACTATTTCTAGTAATTTAACTTTTCTTTCTCTATGTATTTCCCATAATTCTTTATTTGGTATATTATTTATTTTTTCCCATACTTTATCATCATGTATTTTATCTTGCCAATATGGTATTAAATATTTGTTATATAGTTCTTTTAGTCTTGGTGCAAGCCATGAACATGTATGGATTCCGTTTGTTACATATGTTATTGGTGATTCATTTGCTGCTATTTCTGGCCATACATCTCCAAATAATTCTCTTGAAACCGCTCCATGTAATTTACTTACTCCATTTTTCTTTCCTGCAACTTTAAGTGCTAATATTCCCATATTAAATCCATGTTCTAATTCTTTGCATGGTTTCATTCCTAGTTTTAAGAATGTTTCTCTGTCTATTCCTAATCTTGGCCAGAAGTCTTTAAAATATTTTTCTACTAATTCTATTGGGAATATATCATTACCAGCTGGTACTGGTGTATGTGTTGTAAAAACTGTTTTCGAACTTGCTATATCTTTTGCAATTTCAAATGATACTTGTTTTTCTTTTATTATATTTTTCATTAATTCTAATATTAAAAATGCTGAATGTCCTTCATTCATATGATATATAGTTGGATCTAATCCTAATGCTCTTGTTAATAGATTTGTTCCTCCCATACCAAGAACTATTTCTTGTTTTATTCTCATTTCTTGGTCTCCACCATATAATCTTAATGTAATTTCTCTGTCTTCTGGTTTATTTTTTTCTATATCAGAATCTAATAAATATAATTTTATTCTTCCTACATTTATTTGCCAAACTTTTAAATATAGTTTTCTTTTTTCAAGTTTTACATATATGCTTAAGTCTTCCCCGTCTTTATCTTTTACTGGATTTATTGGCAAATTACTTAATTCTATGTTATTGTATTCTTCTTTTTGGTCTCCATATCCATTTATTTTTTGATGGAAATATCCGTTTTTATATAATAATCCTACTGCTACTAATGGGATTCCTAAATCACTTGCTGATTTTAGATGGTCACCTGATAGTATTCCTAGTCCTCCTGAATAAATTGGAATTGTTTGGTCTAATCCATATTCTGCTGAAAAATATGCTATTAAATCATTTTTGTTTTCAGGATATTTATTTGAAAACCATGTATTTTTGCTGTTCATGTAGTCTTCAAATTGTTTTGCTAATTTATCATATTCTTTTAAAAATTCTGTATTTTTTGCTACTTGTTCTAATCTGTCTTGTGACACTAGTTTTAAGAATTTTACAGGATTTTTTTGGCAGTTTTCCCATAAGTCTCTATCTATTATTTTGAATAGTCTTAAAAATTCTGTGTTCCATGACCACCATAGATTATTTGCTATTTCTGATAGTTTTTCAATTCTTTTTGGTAATTGTGGATTTACCGTTATTTTGTTAAATATGTACATTTTTTATTTCCTCCTTGGTATTTTTTATACATTATTTTTCATCGTGTTCATTTTTTCTTTCTTCATCTTTTCTTTGAGATGTTTTTTTTTGTGCTGTTATGGATTTTTGAATTTCAAATTTATATGCATCTAATGAGTTTGTCTTTTTTTTCTTATTTTGCTTTTCTTCTAATTTTCTTTCTTCTTCTTTTAGCATACTGTTAAAAGCTTCAAAATTTTTATTTTTTGATTTTTCTTTTTCATTTTCTTTTTGTCTTAAATCATTTTCTGTTCTCTTTATTTTACTTATTTTTGAAATTCTTTCCATTTATTACTTTCCTTTTCTTTTTATATATTACATTATAATAATAAAATTAAAAAAGTACAAGTCTTTTTTTATAAAACTTGTACTTTTTTATTTTATATTTGTATAGATTTTTTCGAACACTATTTGTTATCATCACCATTTATCTTAAATAATTTAAATATTTCCACAATTGCAAGCGGTGCTAAAACTAGTAATACTAGTTCAATAATATTTTCTGTTGGTAAAACTGGTATGCTAAATATTTCTCTTAATCCTGGTATTAGTAAAATTACTAACATTAAAATTGCTGATAATATAACTGCTCCAATTAATTTCATATTATTAAATATTCCTGTTTTGAATACAGATTTCTTGTTATTTCTAACATTAAATACATGTACTAATTCTGAAAATGCTAGAGTTACAAATGCCATTGTTTGACCAACTTCTATTTTAGATTCATCTAAACTTAATCCATCTATTGGTGTTGTAGTTGTGCCTAATCCTATCATAAATGCTGCAAGTGTTAATAATCCTATCATTACACCTTGATATACAATTCTCCATGTCATTCCTTTTGTGAATATTCCTTTTCCTGGTTTGACAGGTTTTCTTTCCATTATATCACTATTTGCAGGGTCAAATGCTAGTGCTAGTGCTGGTAATGAGTCTGTTACTAGGTTTATCCATAAAATGTGTATTGGAAGTAAGATTTCTAAACTGCTTATGTCTGTAATTCCAAACCATTTACTAAATAATGGTGTTAATAATGTTGCAAAAAATAATACTACTATTTCTCCAACATTACTTGATAATAGGAATTGAATTACCTTTAAAATATTGTCATATATTCTTCTTCCTTCTTCTACAGCTGATACTACTGTTGCAAAATTATCATCTGTTAAAATTACATCTGCCGCTTCTTTTGCTACATCTGTTCCAACAACACCCATAGCACATCCTATATCTGCTTTTTTAAGTGCTGGGCTGTCATTTACTCCATCACCGGTCATTGCTACAACTTCACCATTTTTTTGCCAAGCTTTTACAATTCTAACTTTATGTTCTGGAGATACTCTTGCATATACAGAATATTTTCTAACATTTTTTTCTAAGTCTTCATCTGTCATTTGTTCAAGTTCTGCGCCTGTTATTGCTTCATCTTCATTTTCTAATATTCCTAATTTTTTAGCAATTGCTGTTGCTGTAATCTTGTGGTCTCCTGTAATCATTACAACTTTTATTCCTGCTGATTTACATTCTTCAACTGCTTTTTTTGCCTCTTCTCTTGGTGGGTCTATCATTCCTACCATCCCTATAAATATTAGGTCATTTTCAATTGTTGCCATTTCTTCTTTTGATGGTATATGGTCAATTTCTTTATAGGCACATCCTAATACTCTTAGTGCTTCTCTTGCCATTTCTTCATTTTTTTCTCTTATTTTATTTATATATTTTCCTATATCTTCATGGATTTCATTATTAATTTCATATGATGTACATCTTTTTAATAGCTCATCAATTCCACCTTTTGTATAAACTATATATTTTCCATCTACTTCATTTACTGTTGTCATCAACTTTCTTTCTGAATCAAATGGCAATTCTTGAACTCTTTGAGTTCTATCATAAATGCTTGGGTCAAAGCTCAATTTAAATGCCATATCAACTAATGCTGTTTCTGTTGGGTCTCCTGTTAGTTCTCCATCTTTTGATATTTTTGTATCATTACATAGCATATTTGCATATACTAATTTTTTTAGTTCCTCATCTATTTCATCTTCTGGTATATTTTCAGCATCTCTTATGGCATCATTCCAAAAGATTTTTTCTACTGTCATTTTATTTTGTGTTAATGTTCCTGTTTTATCTGAGCATATTACTGTACTACTTCCTAATGTTTCTACTGCTGGCAGCCTTTTTACAATTGCATTTCTTTTAACCATTTTTTGCACACCTATTGCTAAAACAATTGTTGATACTGCAACTAATCCTTCTGGTATTGCTGCAACAGCTAAAGATACTGCTGTCATAAACATGTGAATTGCTTCTTTTCCTTGTAATAATCCAATTACAAATATTACTACACAAATTACAATTGCTGCTATTCCTAATGTCTTTCCTAATTTATTTAGTTTTTGTTGTAATGGTGTTTCTTGTTTTTCTGTTCCGCTAATCATACCTGCTATTTTTCCAACTTCTGTTGTCATTCCTGTTTCTACAACAATTCCTTTTCCTCTTCCATATGTTACTAAACTTGATGAAAATAACATATTTTTTCTATCACCAATGCCAATTTCTGAATCTTCTATTACTTCTGCTGTTTTCTCAACTGGCACGGATTCACCTGTTAATGAGCTTTCTTGTGATTTCAAATTAGCTTCTTCAATAATTCTTAAATCAGCTGGTATGTAATCACCTGTATCTAATACTACAACATCACCTGGTACAAGTTCTCTTGCTGGTACTACTTGCAAATTTCCATTTCTTATAACTTTTGAAGCATGGTCACTTAATTTTTGTAAAGCCTCCAATGATTTTTCAGCTTTGTTTTCTTGCGCAACACCAATAATAGCATTTACAATAACTACTATCATAATTATTATTGTATCTGTTATACCTTCTCCTTCACTTACTCCAACAATTCCTGATACTATCGCTGCTATTATTAATACAATTATTGAAAAGTCTTTAAATTGGTCTAGAAATCTTTGAAATAAATTTTTCTTTTTTGCTGCTTGTAATTCATTATAGCCTTTTTGATTTCTTATTTCTGCTACTTGTTCTTCTGTTAATCCTTTTTCTGTGTTTGTTTTTAATTCTTTTTCAACTTCTTCTACTTTTTTGTTAAACCAGTTTTTACTTTCCATTGGTTCATTCCTCCTTAGGATTAGGATTTGGGGACGGGTCAAAAATCCCATTTTTAATGAAGGGATTTTGAGTCCCGTCCCCAAATCCCTATTACTATTTTTTACAAAACAATATATATCTATACAATTTTTGATCTTAAATTAAATGAGACTTTTAAAAGAAACCTATTTGCTTTTTTGCAATGAAATTTCTTTTAAAAGTCTCACTTACTTAAACTTTTTAAGCTTACTAACCAGATAGTTTTAGAACTATCGCGACTGTTGATTAGCAAATTAAAGCTACTCCCTTTTAAATCTTATATTTTATAATTGGTGTCCCTATCTTACTAAAACGTATATAATTGGGATCTACATAAAATTGTTTTTTGGTGACCCCTACGGGAATCGAACCCATGATTCCACCTTGAGAGGGTGGCGTCTTAACCGCTTGACCAAGGGGCC
>CAMCQH010000002.1 GCA_945877035.1 uncultured Clostridium sp.
AAAATTGATGATTCTATTAATAGTGAAAATTCAACTGATAAAATTGATGATTCTATTAATAGTGAAAATTCAACTGATAAAATTGATGATTCTATTAATAGTGAAAATTCAACTGATAAAATTGATGATTCTAATAATAGTAACAATTCAACTGATAAAATTGATGATTCTAATACTAATGGAAATTCAACTAATAAAAATAATAATGATTCCACTGTTTCAAAAACAAAATTACCAAAGACAGGAAAAAATTTAGTTTTTATTGTATTTTTTCTATTAACTAGCATTTGTAGTATAATTAGTTATATAAAATTAAAAAAATATAAAAACTATTAATTATTAAAATAAAATTAGACTAATAACCTTTAAAAATGTTATCAGTCTTTTTTATTTTCACTTCATATAGTTTATTAATATTTCTTTATAAGTTGTAGCCATTCTTGCTCCCTGCTTAATTAAATCATTAGTCCCCACAGAATTAATCGAATTAATATTACCAGGAACAACAAAAACATCCCTCCCCTGTTCCAAAGCAAAATCAACAGTAATCAAAGTTCCACTTTTTTCTTTTGCCTCAGCTACAATTATTCCAGAACTAATGCCACTAATAATTCTATTCCTTGCAGGAAAATTCATTTTATCTGGCTTAGTACCGCAAGGATATTCAGAGATAATAGCACCACCACTTTTTATTATTTCATTTGCAAGTTCTATATTTTCTTTAGGATATACCATATCTAAACCGTTCCCCACAACTGCAATTGTTTTTCCACAGTTGCTTTTTTGTTTTCCACAATTATTATCGTTTCTTTCATAATTGCTATTTTGTTTTCCACATCTATTATTATTTTTTCCACAATTCTGATTTTCTTTATATGTGGATAAACACCCTAAATGTGCAAAACTATCCACTCCTTTTGCTAATCCACTAACAATATTTATATTTTCTTTTGCCAAATTATAGGCAAAATATTTTGCAGCTTTTTTGCCATAATCAGTACATTCCCTGCACCCTACTATTCCTATATTCTTATTATTTAATATTTCTTTATTTCCTTTTATGTATAAACTTATTGGTGGGTCATAAATTTCTTTTAAAATTTGTGGATAACTTTCTTCATATATGTGGATAATATCTATGTTATTTTCTTGCATATATTTAATATGATGTTCAATTATTTTTTCGTTTTTTGAAAGAATTATATTTTTAGCAGTTTCCTCTCCTATTCCTTCTATTTTTAATAATTCTTCTTTTGTTAATTTATATATTTCTTCTGGATTTTGATATAATTCTAATAATTTTAATTTTCTTTTAGGCCCTAAGTTTTTAATTAAACTTAACCAAATCCAATATCTCTTTTCTTCTAAACTTTCCAAATAAATTTCCTTTCTTTGATACAGTTGGGACAGTACAATTTTGTACTGTCCCAACTGCCTTATAATTCTTCTATTTCTTTAGTTGATAATCCTGTAATCTCGCTTATTACTTTAATATTAATATCTCGTTTTTTCATATTTTTAGCAATAATTTTAGTTTGTTCATTTATTCCTCGTTCCAAACCATCTTTTAATCCCTTATCATATCCAGCATCTTCAATTGCCTTTTGGTCCATTATATATTTTTGTCTTAATTCTGCTAAATATCTTTCATGTTCATCTTGACTAATTTCTTCTAATACTTTTTTAGCTTTATTAATTTCTTTATTTGTCTCTTTCATATCTTTCACCTCTGGATTATTTATAAATTTCACCCATGAGTTCAATATATTATTTTTTGTGTTTTCTTTGTATTTCTCGAACTTTGGTAACTCAATTATATAAATTTCCATTACATCTGTCAAGATAATTTTTTGATATTCTTCTTCTCTTATGTTCCATTTTGTTATGTATTTTTTTATTTCTTTTAAACTTTCTAGTTCGTAATCTGATATTAATATGACTATTCCTTTTTCAAGTGTGCTATAATCTTCTCCTTCCTTAATACTCATATTATACATTTTACTCCAGTAAAATAATATTCTCTTTTCTATGTTCTTTCTGTCTACTACTTGCATTTCTATGTCGCAATTAACTTCATTATCTATTTTTGCTTTTATGTCTAATATTCCTACTTTGTCATCTAACAAATCCTTCTCTAATATAGGATTACTATCTAATTGTAAATTGCTTACTTTTTTGTTCAATATTGAACTTAAAAGTCCTGCTGTTATTTCTTCATTTCCTACATGTCCAAATATTCTTTTAAATACATAGTCTATTTTGGGGTCTAATAATTTTACTATAATAATTCCTTCTTTCTTTTTAATTTATAATTTTGGGATTAATTTTTTCGAAAAAACTTATTTGAAAAAAACACTTGCGTGTATTTTGATTAAAATCTTAATTATAATAACATCTTTTTTAAATTTTGTAAAGCACTTTTCATCGCAAAATTCGACAAAAAAGAACACCAAAATAAAGGTGTCCCACATTTTTTATTCTATTATTTTTTACTTTTAATCTATCATGCCATTTTGCCTTTTTGTAGCTTTAATAACATTATTCATAAGCATAGCTATTGTCATCGGTCCAACTCCCCCAGGGACTGGTGTTATATAGCTTGCCTTTTCTTTTACATTTTCAAAATCCACATCTCCTGTAATTTTTCCATTGTCTAATCTATTAATTCCTACATCAATTACAACTGCATTTTCTTTTACCATATCAGCTGTTACAAAATTTGCTTTGCCTATTGCTGAAATTAAAACATCTGCTTTTGAAGCAATTTCTTGTATATTTTGTGTTTTAGAATGACATGTTGTTACAGTTGCATTTTTATTTAGGCAACAATGTATTAATGGCTTTCCTACAATATTGCTCCTTCCTAATATTACCACATTTTTACCGGTTAAGTCAATATTATATTCTTCAAACATTTTTATAATACCAAATGGTGTGCAAGATACAAATGTATCTTGATTTAAAACTAATTTTCCAACATTTACTGGATTAAATCCATCTACATCTTTTTCTGGTGCAATTGTTCTAAAAGCTTCGTTTATATCTAAATTTGATGGTATTGGGCTTTGTAATAAAATTCCATTTACTGTATTATCTTGATTTAGTTTTTCTATTAAATCTATTAATTCTTTTTGAGTAATATTAGATTCTAGTAGATATTCTTCATATTCTATTCCAACATCTTCACATGCTCTACTTTTATTTCTAACATATACTTTTGAAGCAGGGTCATCTCCTACCATGATTACTGCAAATTTTGATTTTATTCCTTCTTTATTTAATTCTTCACATTCTATTTTTAAATTTGCTCTTATTTTTTTTGCTAATTCTTTTCCATCAATTATTACTGCCATTTTTATTCTCTCCTTTATTTCTTATTTATTTCTAATATTTTATCATATATTTCGTTCCAATTATAGCATCTATAAATATTATCATTTTCTATGCCTTTATTATAAGGCAAGTCCATGCATATTATCTTTGTTAATTTTGATAATCTTTTTACATTATTTGGCGAGTCCTCTATCATAACATCTATATCATTTTCTATAATATTTTTAGATTTATCTTCGCTTGAAAAAATAATGTAATCATATTCTATTTCATTTTTAGCCAGCCATTCTTTAACTGTTGTTTTCATTTTTTCTCTTATTTCTTCTTTACAATTATCATCTGGCGTAGCAAACTTTCTAGCTGTTATAATAAATATAGTATGTCCATCTTCTTTTAATTTTTTAGTATTTTCTGATGCTCCTTGAATTGCTGGATTTTCTGTCGCATATGAGAATATGTTTTTTATCCAAAAATCATAATCTGTTTTTTCATCCCAATTATACATGTCCTTCATATAATATGCTTCTGGATTTACTAATTGTCCTTTATTATTTTCTCTACAATATTTCTGCCCTTGCTCTATTGCAAACTGTCTATAATTTGTTAAAACTCCATCTAAATCAATTCCTATATTCACTTTAACCTCCATGAATTTTATTGATCAGATATAATTTTATACTCGATATCCTCCATATCTGGAAACATTTCTCTAACCCTTTTTAATGTAAGCATTGACATTCTTGGCTGTGGATTCTTTTTATGTTCTGATAATAATTTTTGTGTATAGCAATTCGGTGCTGTTTTAAATAATAAATATCTGTTTCTGACATAAGTATAATATATCTGATATCCATTATTTAAGTCTTCCCACATCATTTCAAAAGTATACTTCTCTTCCATATTTTCCCCCTTTATAATTAAGAGATCTGTCCCAATTGGACAAAATTAAGATAGCCGTTAGCGAGAAACGAGCTTTACGGATATCTTATGCAGAATTTATACAATAAATTCTGTAAACATTGTAAAAGAACCGTCCCTTTTGGACATGCATCCCTAATGGGACATTTTCTCAAACTCTTCTTCTGATATTATTGTCACTCCTAGACTTTGGGCTTTAGTTAATTTACTTCCAGCATCTTCGCCTGCTAATACATAATCTGTTTTCTTTGATACTGAACTTGATGTCTTTCCTCCAAATTTTTCAATAATATCTTCCGCTTCTTTTCTTGTATATTTTTCTAAGCTTCCTGTTAATACAAATGTTTTTCCTTCAAATCTATTGTCTGTATTCTCTTCTTGTAATGATTTTGTATTTACACCTGCTAACTTTAATTTGTTAATTAAATCTATTGTTTGGTCTTGTACGAAAAATTCCCTAATGCTATTTGCCATTACTTCTCCAATGTCTTTTATTTCACTTAATTCTTCGTAGCTAGCGTTCATTAAATTATCTATTGTTTTATATTTTTTCGCTAATAGTTTTGATGCTTTTCCTCCTACATGCCTTATTCCTAAAGCTGTTATTAATCTATATAAATCATTTTCTTTGCTTGCATTTATGCTATCTATTAAGTTTTGTGCGAATTTTTTTCCATTTTTCTTTAATGATGCTATTTCTTCAAATTTTAGCTCATATATGTCTGATATGTTGTGAATTAGTTCTCTGTCTAGTAATTGCTGAATTATATTTTCTCCAAGTCCATCTATATTCATTGCTTCTCTTGATACAAAGTGTACTAAATTTCTAAATAATTTTGCTGGACATTCTATTCCTGTACATCTTACTGCTGCTTCGCCTTCTTCTCTTACAGCTTCTGCCCCACATACTGGGCAAACTCTTGGCATTTCAAAGTCTTTTTCTTTTCCTGTTCTCTTTTCTTCTACAACTTTTACTATTTCAGGTATTACATCTCCTGCTTTTTGAATTATAACTGTATCTCCTATTTTTATTCCTTTTTCTTTTACAAAGTCTTCATTGTGAAGTGTTGTTTTTGATATTGTTGACCCTGCAACATGAACAGGCTCTAATATTGCCATTGGTGTTATTACACCTGTTCTTCCTACTTGAACTATTATATCTTTTACTATTGTTTCTTTTTGCTCTGGTGGATATTTATATGCTATTGCCCATCTTGGTGTTTTTACTGTTGTTCCTAATATTTCTCTGAATTTTAAATCATCTACTTTTATAACTGCTCCATCTATTCCATAAGTTAGATTTTCTCTCATCTCACCTATTTTTTTAATTGCTTCTTTTACTTCTTTTAAATTATTACATGGAATACGTACTGGATTTACATTAAATCCTAGCTTGTCCAAATATTCTAGTTCTTCAAAGTGTGAATTAAATTCTTTTCCTTCTATTTTTTGTACATTAAATATGTAGATATCTAATGGTCTTGTGGCTGTTATTTTGCTATCTAACTGACGAAGTGAACCTGCTGCTGCATTTCGTGCATTTGCAAATAGTTCTTCTTCATTTTCTTCTCTTTCTTGATTCATTTTTTCAAAATCGTCTTTTGATATAAAAACTTCTCCACGTACAGTTATATCTATTTTATCATTTATTTCCATTGGAATTGTTTTTACAGTTTTTAAATTTTGTGTAACATCTTCTCCAACTAGCCCATTTCCTCTTGTTGCTCCTCTTACAAATTTTCCTTTCTTATATTCCAAAGCTGCTGATAGTCCATCTATTTTGGTTTCGACAACATATTTTATTGTATTTATTCCATTTTCTTCTGCTGATTTTCTTATTCTATTGTCAAATTCGTCTATTTCATCTAAGCTAAATATATCTTGTAAACTTTGTAAAGGTACTTCATGTGTTACTTTTTCAAATCCTTCTTTTACATGTCCTCCAACCTTTTGTGTTAAAGATTCTGAACTTTGAAATTCTGGATATTCCTTTTCTAAATTACGCAATTCTACCATTAACATGTCATATTCAAAATCTGATATTTCTGGTTTGTCATCATCATAATATTTTTTTGCATAATATTCTGTTTTTTCTCTTAATTCTTTTATTCTTAATTCTGCTTGTTTTTTATTCATTTCGAAATTTCTCTCCTTAGTATTTTTTATTCTTTGTTATTATATACAATTTGAAACAAAAAATAAAGGAATTTTTGAAAATTCCTTTATTTTAATTTTATATTTAATTATATATTTTTATAATCTTGTATTTTTTTATAAGCATATATTGCAGATATTCCTAATACAACTGCTAAAACTACAATTGGCATTGAATCTTCTACACCTGTTTTTGGTAAAGAAGTATTATTGTAATTACTTGTATTACTTGTTGTTAATACTGTATTTTTTGGAGTAATACTATTTCCGGAAGTTCCTGAACTTATACTATTTCCTGTAGTACCTGAGCTTATTGTATTTCCTGGAATTGTATTATCACCTGAAGTTGTACTACTTCCTGAAGTACCTGATCCTGTTAATGTGTTAGGGTCTAAAGATTGTTTTTCAGCCGCAAATACATTTTTTGAAACAATTATTACTGCAAGACTCATTATTACAATTAAAACTATTTTTACTAATTTAGAATTTTTCATTTTTTTCTCTCCTTTATCTTTTATAATTATTTTTTTAATACTTATACTTTTTCTTAAGTACAATTTTAAATCTAATTAAATTTTATACTTTATATTTAAATAAGTCAATATATTTTTGCATTTTTTATTTTACATTTTTGTTACAAAATAATTACATTTATTACACATTAAACTTAAATAAGACAATATCTCCATCTTGCATGATATATTCTTTTCCTTCTGAACGTACCAATCCCTTTTCTTTAGCTGCTACCATTGAGCCCTCTCTCATTAAATCATCATATGATACAACTTCTGCTTTTATGAATCCTCTTTCTATATCAGAGTGAATTTTTCCTGCTGCTTGTGGTGCTTTTGTTCCTTTTTTAATTGTCCATGCTCTTACTTCTGGTTCTCCTGCTGTTAAAAATGACATTAATCCTAATAAATCATAACTTCTTTTTATTACTTTATCAAGGCCTGATTCTTCTAATCCTAATGCTTCTAGCATTTCTTTTTTATCTTCATCTTCTAATCCAGAAAGTTCTTCTTCAATTTTTACACAAAGTGGTATAACTTCTGCCTTTTCGTTTGAAGCGTATTCTTTTACTTGTTTTACAAATGCATCATTTTCTGCATCTTCTAATTGTTCTTCAGATACATTTGCTATATATAAAATTGGTTTAGTTGTTAGTAAAAACATATCCTTTACTAATACTTGCTCATCTTCATTAAAATCTATTGTTCTTGCTGATTTTCCTTCTTCTAAAACTTTCAATATTTTTTCTAATAAATCAATTTCTTCTTGATATTTTTTATCTGCCTTTAGATTTTTTCTTGCTTTATCTAATCTTTTATTTACAGTTTCTATATCTGCAAAAATTAATTCTAAATTTATTGTTTCGATATCTCTAATAGGATTTACGCTTCCATCAACATGTACAACATTTGAATCTTCAAAACATCTTACAACTTCAACTATTGCATCTGTTTCTCTTATATGTGATAAGAATTTATTTCCTAAACCTTCTCCTCTACTTGCCCCTTTAACTAATCCTGCTATATCCACAAATTCAATTACTGCATGTGTTGTTTTTTCTGGTTTATACATTTCTGTTAATTTATTTAATCTTTCATCTGGTACAGCTACTACTCCAACATTTGGTTCTATTGTGCAAAATGGGTAGTTTGCGCATTCTGCTCCTGCTTTTGTTATGCTGTTAAATAGTGTACTTTTTCCTACATTTGGTAATCCTACAATTCCTAATTTCATTTTTTTCCTCCCTTGTCCCAAAAGGGACGGTTCTTTTTGGGACATGTCCCATTTGTACCTGTCCCCATTGGGACATTATTTTGTTTTATTTTCAACTTCATCTTTTATTCTAGCAACAAATTCATCAACTTTCATAGTTTCATTTTCTGCACTTTCTCTTGAACGAATTGAAACTGTATTTTCTTCAAACTCTTTAGCACCAATTACTAACATATAAGGAACTTTTTCAAGTTGAGCTTCACGAATTTTGTATCCTACTTTTTCATTTCTATCATCTAAAACTACACGAATTCCTATTTTATGAAGTTTTTTCTCAACTTCTTTTGCATATTCGTGTTGTGCATCTGTAATAGGCAATATTTTTACTTGTGTTGGTGATAGCCATAATGGGAATGCTCCTTTTGTTTCTTCAATTAAGAAACACATAAATCTATCAAATGTTCCAAGTATCGCTCTATGAATTACAACTGGTCTATGTTTTTCTCCATCTTCTCCAATATATTCAAGTTTGAATCTTTCAGGTAATAAGAAATCTAATTGACATGTTGAAACTGTTACATCATGGCCAACAGCTGATTTTAATTGAACATCTAATTTTGGTCCATAAAATGCTGCTTCTCCTTCTGCTTCATAGAATGGTACTCCAAGTTCTGTTAAAATTTCTCTTAATTGACCTTCTGCTTTTTCCCACATTTCATCATCATCAAAATATTTTTCTTTATTGTTTTTATCTCTTAAAGATAATCTGAATTCATAATCTTTAAATCCAAAATCTTTATAAACAGATAAAATTAATTGAACAACTTTTCCAAATTCTTCTTTTATTTGGTCTGGTCTTACAAATAAATGCGCATCATTTTGACACATTTCACGAACTCTTTCTAGTCCGCAAACACTTCCGCTGTCTTCGTATCTGAAGTCATGTGCAAGTTCTCCAATTCTTATTGGTAAATCTCTATATGAATGCATTTTATTTTTGTAAATAAGCATATGATGTGGACAGTTCATTGGTCTTAATACCATTTCTTCATTATCCATTTTCATTACAGGGAACATATCTTCTTTATAGTGGTCCCAGTGTCCTGAAACTTTGTATAATTCTGTATTTGCAAGTGATGGTGTATATACATGTTGATATCCCATCTCTACTTCTTTATCCTGAATATATCTTTCTAATAATCTTCTAACTGTCGCACCATTTGGTAAATACATTGGAAGTCCCGAACCAACTAGTGGACTTGTCATAAATAATTCTAAGTCTTTTCCTATTTTTCTGTGGTCTCTTTGTCTTGCTTCTTCCAACTTTTGCATATATTCATCAACTTGACTTGCTTTTGGAAATGATATAGCATAAATTCTTTGTAGCATTTTGTTATGCTCATCACCTCTCCAATAAGCACCTGAAGATGATAATATTTTTACAGCTTTAACTTTTCCTGTTTTCATTAAATGAGGTCCAGCACAAAGGTCTGTGAAATCACCTTGTTTATAAAAACTAATTTCTTCACCTTCTGGTAATTCGTTGATTAGTTCTTGTTTATATGGTTGGTCTTTCATTAATTCTAATGCTTCTTTTTTAGGTAAAGAAAATCTTTCGATTTCAATATCTTCTTTAATAATTTTTTTCATTTCAGCTTCTATATTTGCTTTATCTTCATCTGTAAAAGGCTTTTCTACATCAAAGTCATAATAGAAACCATTATCAATACTTGGTCCTATCGCAAATTTTACATCTGGAAATAATCTTTTTACAGCTTGTGCCATTATGTGTGATGTTGTATGCCAGTAAGCTTTTTGACCATCTAAACTACTGTCAAAAGTTTCTATACTTAAATTGCAATCTTCTTGTAATTCATGTCTTAAATCTTTTACTTTTCCATTAACAAGTCCACATGTTGCTACTCTTGCTAATCCTTCACTTATTTTTTGTGCTACTTCAATTATTGAAGTTCCTTGCTCTACTTCTATATTAGAGCCATCTTTTAATGTTACTTTTATCATCATTTTTCCTCCTCCATGTCCCATTGGGGACAGTTCTGTTTGGGACATTTTTGTCCATTTTGTACCAGATGTCCATTTGAGAACTGTCCCAGAATGGACACGTACAAAAAAACTCCCATAGACTTTTGCATCTACAGGAGTGCTATATTAACACGGTTCCATCCTTGTTTTAACTTAATTAATAGATTATAACGTATCTTACACGTTTGGCTTATTCACCAAAACTTATGAAGAGGTAGTTTTTCAAATATGTTTTCTTGAATTAGCTTTCAGCCTTGACTAATTCTCTCTTTAAGTAACCTTTATTTTACTCTTTCTCTTACTTGTTTTTTATATTTAACTAGTTATAATTTTAATACCTTTTTATATAAAAGTCAAGAATTTTTTCATGTTTTTGTTTTCATATTTTTGTTTTCAAATCTTAATATGGTTAATTTTTGTATTTTTTGTGTTAAAGACTTTTTACCAAATTTGTAACAATAAAAGTAAAGATGGCCTCCTTATAAGGACACCATCTTTTGACTTGAACACTTTTATTTGATTTCTGGTCCAATTATATTTATGCACCTCTCTCTTTCCTTTAAGGCTAATTGGTACATAGACTCTGACCATATTTCTTCACCTGCTTCATAGCTCCTGATGATTTCATCCAAGTCTAACAACTCATACCTATCTTTTGTTCCTGGCTCCTTTCTATTTACATATATAGGAGCATAGGTAACTTTTTCAACAGTTACCTCACCTGTTTCGCCGCTTTTCTTTACTTCGATATTGAAAATTGCTGTATTTTGTGTGTTTTCTTTAGTTTGGTTTGAAAAGAAATTGCCTTGTGAAAATATAACTAGTCCTTCTTTTTCTTCACCTTCATCTGCCTCTACTTTCAGCATTTTCATTGGTTGCAAAACATGTGGATGACTTCCGAGAATAATTTGCACATCATTTTTGATTAAGAACTCTGCCAACTTATCTTGCTCTGCATTTTCGGTAGTTTGATATTCAACTCCCCAATGCATTGAAGCTACAATAAGTTCTGCACCTTCTTCCTTAGCCTGATTTATTTGCTTTAATATTAAATCTTCATCTATCAGATTTACGCAAAATTCTTTGTCTTTTGGAACTGGTATTCCATTTGTTCCATAAGTATAGGCTAAAAAAGCAGTTCTTATACCATTCAAATCCATGAAGAGAATGGTATTTTGTTCCTCTTCTGTCCGTGCTGTTCCAACATGAGCAATTTCAGCGTCATCAAGAAAGTCTAATGTAGAAGACAAGCCGCTATATCCTTTATCTAATGAATGGTTATTAGCTGTTGTCATTATATCTACACCAAGTTCTTTTAAGTCGACTGCTAAATGCTCTGGTGCATTGAATGTTGGATACCCACTGTAACCTTTTTCGGCACCTGCCATAGGTGATTCACAATTTCCTATATTTATTGTTGAATTTTGAAAATATTTTTCTACATATTTAAACATTGGAGAAAAATCGTAAATACCTGTTTCTTTGTCATAAGCTGCATTATCTACTGGCTTATGGCAAAGTGCATCACCGAAAGAAACAATCGTTGCAAATGAATCTTTTGGTACTACTGTTGTGTCTGTTTCTGTTTCTAACTTTTGTGTTGGCTGTGTTTCTACTTTTTTCTCTACCATTGGCTCTTTCTCCACTTTTGGTTCTTCTTTTGAAATAGTTTTTTCTTGCTGTTTAACTTGTGTTGCTACTTCAGTAGAAGTTTTAGTTTCTGTTTCAGTTACCCGATTTGTTGCACAACTAGTCATTGATAATAATGTACTAATTGTAAGTAACATCACCACCATAGTTTTAGGTATTTTTTTCATATGTATTCCTCCTAATTATTATTTGTTTTTTACTACCATAAGTTCTTGACTTAACAATAATAGTTTAACATAAAATAGAGATAAAATCAAGTTTGCCTGATAAAGTCAAGAAAAGAACCATTGTTTATGGTTCTTTTCTTTTTTAGCGGTTGTCTACATTATTCTATTATACCTATATTTGAATAGACATCAGTACTATATACTTTTTCACTATATTGTAAATCTTTTATATAGAAATATCCAACATCATCAGAAGAATATAACAATTTTAAAATCCCATTATTATAGCAATATAGATAATCTATATATTTATATTTATCATCAATTTCAAATAAAGTATTGCCTATAAAATTTATTTCATCATCTGTTGTAGCTAAAACATTCAAATTGTTATCCATTAATTCAATTTCATTATTTTTATTAGAACGTAAAATATAAAAACCATCGTATTTAATAAGTATACCATCTAGTAGTTTTATTTCTTCTCTTGTTTCATTTGAAATCAAATGAGTATTTTTAATCGTTCTGTCCATAATTGCAATATACTCATTAGTTGTATCATACAACAAATAATTTGAATTTACACTTATTTTTTGTCCTTCTTGATTAAAACATCCATTTTCTGTTTTATCATAAAATGGAATATTTCCATTAGTAAATAATACTATTTTTTCAATAGTTTTCTCACCATCGTCAAATGCTTCAGCATCATATATTAAATTATTACATTCTAATTTAGCTCTTGTATTGTTATTAAAATTTATTAAGTAATATTCTTTTTTGTATTTATAAAATTCTTCTATTTTATCAGTATCTCTATAAAAATCATAATTATTATGTTCATTATTAAATTCAGTATAATTATTGATTAACTCATTATCACTTTCTAATTCATCTTTTATCACTATTTGCAATACATTATTGGTAAATTTGTTATTCTTAAAATAACTATATTTATAGTTTTCATTATCTTCAAATTTTTTATTACTTTCATTGTATTTTTCTAGATAATTATACTTAGGTATTGAAATATAAGTTGTGCTAGGTAGAAGTTCCATATTGTAATTTTGGCTTTTTATAATATCTTTCATAAATTCACCTAATTTTAGTTCATCTTTTAATCCATTTACTTTCCATAATTGTTCTCCTGTAGCATCTATTAATACTATGTCTTTATCTATTTCTCCCCACGCAAATTTAATAACTTTATCTCCCATATTATACTCATGAAAAGATCCAAAGATATCATCATATTTCTTTCTATTTATTTCTTTTCCATCATTATTTATAAAAACCAATTCTTTTGTATCATACATTTCAATTGCATAAGTATCAATGTTTCCTTGATTTTGTAAATTTATTAGTACCTCGTCAAAATTTTTTATATTATCTGAATGAATAATATTAGTTGCTACACCGATTCCTATGTTTGAAATAATAAAAAGTATAAATATAATCAATGCATATATTTTTTTACTCGTTTGTTGTACTTTTCTGTTTTTTACCAAATTAACAATACTGCATATGAAAATTATAACATCTTCTAATAGGGTAAATATTGTTATCATATCATCTGATAATTTATATCTTATGTCAGTATGTTTTATAATCGAGAAACCTATTATAGTTATTCCTATAATTATTGATATTATTCCAATACATTTGTTTTTCTTTTTTAGATTAAAAATTCCTACAATTATATTCATAAAACCAATAACATAAAATGATATTCTCCATGTCCAAATAAGAGTATCATAATAATACAAAGAACTAGGCATTAAATATAAAATTATTATATATAAGATATTAAGTATATTTAAATATTTATTAAAACTTTTCATATCTTTTTCCTTACCACTCCTTCAACTAATGTCTCTCTTATTTCTTTAGTTCGAATTACTATTACTAATCAATGAAATAATGTATAGATTCCATAAATTGTTAAAAAATCAAGAAACAAAAAATATTACTGGAGCTTACAACGGGAATCGAACCCGTGACCTCTGCCTTACCAAGGCAGCACTCTACCTACTGAGCTATGCAAGCATTTATAGATAAAAAAGTTTGATATTAAAAATTGGAAGTTAGATTTATAACATCTAATTTCTAACTTCCAACCTCTATTAAAACATATTCTTTATGGCTTTTTTTCTAATTCTCTGAATAGCATTATCAACTGATTTTACAGGTGTTTCTAGTTTTTTTGCAATAATTTCATAGCTTTCACCTTGTATATATCTATCTAATACCTTTTCTTCAAATTTACTTAATGATTTATGCATAGTATTTTTAATTTCATTAAAATACTCTTTTTTCATTATTGTTTCTAAAGGGTCTTCTATTGTGTCTGTTTCAAATGTTTCTATTAGTTCAGCCCCATCTTCATCATTATCATAAGCAGATGTGTTTAAAGATAAATATGAATTAAGTGGCATATGTTTTTGTCTGTTAGAACTTTTTATAGCTGTTATTAATTGTCTTTCTACACATAAGTTTGCAAATGTTTTAAATGTGTTTTGTTTACTACTATCAAAATTTTTCACAGCTTTATATAATCCTATCATGCCTTCTTGTATAATGTCTTCTTTTTCTGCTCCAATTATAAAGTATTTTCCAACTTTTGAGCTGACTAAATCTTTGTATTTCTCTAATAAAAAAGATAAAGCCTGCTCGTCCCCTTCTTTTATTTGAGATATTATTTGTTCATCTGTTAGGTTTCCATATTTTTCTGTTGTATAATATACATTTTCTTTTTGCATATGCCTTAAATACCTCCGAATGCTCTTTTTGCCATTATATATTTGTAAGCCTTGAAAAGTCAAGTGTTTTTGCAAAAATTTAGCATATTGTTGTTTTATTTTTTATTTGTTAATCTCTTGCTTCAAAAATGTCCAGAAATTATCAGTTTCCATGCCTTTTTCCCAAGATGCAACTCCTCCCAAATTATTCTTTGTAATTAAAGATATTTTTTCTTTTAGAGAATTTTCATCTTCTATCCACATTTTCTTAGTATATGAACCTTCTTGATATTCTACATAGTATTGTTTTAAGTCATCATTCCATTGTTTTTCTACACTAGATGGAATTACACTTTCAATATTTTTAATAGTTACTGTACTTTGTTTTACAACATTTCCTGAACTATCTTCTGTCCATAATCTTGTATATAATGGGATTGATAAAATTATTTTTTGACTTTCAATTTCTTCTGTTTTCAAAAATTTGTTAAGACTTAATTCAACCCAATTATATCCTGCAGTTGTTCCAGATTTATTACTTGATGTTCCATATTGATCATATGCCATAAATACTATATAATCAGCAACATCTCCTATTACATGTCTATCAAAGCATAATGACCAGGTTTCAGAGCCATCTGGTGCTGTTACATCAACAGAAACTACAACTCCTATATCTTTTAGTCTTGGTGTCAATTCTATTATAAACCTTGAATACATGTCTTTATCTTCTTGTTTCATATTTTCAAAATCTATGTTTATTCCATCTAATTTATACTCAACACATGCTGCTACTATATCTTCTATTAATTTTTGTCTTTTATTATAATCATTCATAATTTCTGAAGTAACACTCATCATGCCATTTCCTGCATTTTGAACCATTGGCCAAACTTTATAACCATTGCTATGTGCCCATTGTATATATTTTTGTCCTGCTTGTCCTATATTTTCTGTTAATTCTCCTTTAGAATTTAAGTGGAAAAATGCTGGTGATACAACATTTACTCCATCCATTGTAACCCCTGTTCTATCTGGTGCTGTTGCAACTTCTGAGTAATAGTCCCATACTAAATTTACTTTTCCTTCAATTTGTTTTGTTGTTTGAATTTCTTCTCTAACAACTACTGTATTTGCAATTTTATTAGATTTTACATATCCTATTTTACCATTTTCTGTCCTAACTTTTGCATATCCTTTTTCTTCAGATATTACAACAACATAACTTCCTTTTTTTGCTCTATCTACTGTTTTTGCTATAAAATTTTTTGATGATTTTACCGCTACATTTTTTGTAATTATTGCTTTCTTTTGCTCTTTTGATATAGAATCTATTGTTAATACTTTTGAGTTTTCAATATATTTAATTTCTATTCCATACACGTCTTCTAGTTCTTGTATTGGTATATAAATTGTATCATCTTTTTCTATTGGATGTGTATATGTTGTTTTATTTGAACCATTTATATTTATTTTGTTTTCTTCTAAACTTATTGCTGCTATTTTGTTATCATATGTTGTTACTATTTGGTTGTTTTTTGTATCTTCATATATATATTTATCAAAGAAATTTCCTAGGTCTTGTTTTGATATGTATATTTCGTCATCTTCTATAAAAATGTCCTTTTTTAAATTTGAAGTTACATTTTTGTTGTTGATTACTAAATTTATTGTTTTATTTTTGTCTAATATAATATAGTCATTAGCTTTATATCCTATTATTGCAACTACTAAAATTACTAGTATTGTTATAAATGTTTTTATGATTATTTTTTTCTTTTTTTCAATTTGTTCTTTTGTCATTTTTACTTTTTTTGTTTCTTTCATTTTTCCAATTCCTTTTCTATTTTTTATATACTATATCATAAATTTTAGAGTTATAAAATAGTTCTATACTATTTTTTTAATTTTCTTAAAAAATTTTTTTGATTATCTGAAATTCTATAAGATTCTATTGCTTTTTGAATTGCTTTATTATAAGTCCAATTATCTATTTTTGATGTTTTTAAATATTCTACTGTATCTTCATAATATTTTATTAAACATACTGAAATAGCCCATGCAGCTGCCATTTTCACATAGTAACCTTCATGTTTTATATCATCAAAAGTTTTAAAATCTTCTTTTAAATATTCTTCATCAATATAATAATCTAAAATCATTACAACTGCAAATCTTATTTCAAATTCTTTGTCTGATTTCAAATATTTTTGAATAAAATTCCACATTTCTTTTTTATATTTTTTAGTAATCTTTAAGCCTGCACAAAAGACATCACAAATAGCCCAGTTGTCTATTTTAGGCACATATTTTTCCATATATTTTAATATTGTGTTTATATCTTCATTTTTTGCTTGTCCTATTAACATCCCTTGTAGCATTATTTCTTCATAATACTCATCATCTATTTCTTCTATTGTTTGTTTCCAGTCTTTTTCTTTAAATAATTCTTGTGCATATTTTCTTAAAACTGGTACTCTTACTCCTATAATGTTTTCTGTTCCTGGACATAATCCTCCGTGGAATTCTTTGTATTTTTGGTCTGATAATTCTAATAATTTTTTCTTAATTTTTTGTTTCATTTTTTTCTCCAATTTTATTTATTTTTTCTGTTTTTAACATTAATAAATCAAAATCTGATAAAAATTCTTTATCTTGTATTACTTTATATTTTTCATATTCTTTTTCCGCCTTTTTATCTGCGTCCTTTTTAGATATTTTTCCTTTTCCTTCTAAAATATCGTAATGTCTTAATTTTAAGACATTGTCTACTTCTTTTTTCCAATCTTCCATATACATTGGAATTTTTCTTTCTGCGTTATCTTCTGCTATATCAAGAAAAATATTAACAACATTATTTAAATTTTTTAATTCTGTTTCAGAAAGATAATTTTTTGCAATTGTTACATCTGATTTTAAAATTTTCCCATCAGGTGAATCTTTCCAATTAGTTAATCCCATGTTCTCTTTTGTACTATCTACTCTATTATAAATTATTTCAGCAGCAGTATTTTTTGTAATAGCATATTGAAACTTATTTTGAATTGTTGCATAGAACTCTCTTGCTAAATCACTTGTTTTATCATAATCAATACTGCATTCTGCAAAAATATCAGTAATTTTTTGATAAAACATCCTTTCACTAGTTCTAATTAGTTTTATTTTTTCAAGTAATCTTTTGAAATAATCTTGGTCTGATTTTCTACCTTTTAAAAATCTTTCTTCATCTAAACTGAATCCTTGTATCATATATTCTTTTATGATTTTATTTGCCCATTTTCTGAATTTTACTGCTTTTTTGGAATTTACTCTGTATCCGATTGAAATAATCATATCTAGATTGTAATACTTTGTTTTATATGTATGCCCGTTGTTTCCAATACTCTCCAAAATGGAGAATGTTGAATTTTCTTCTAATTCTCCTTGTTCATATATATTTGATATATGCTTATATATTGCTTTGTCATTAACATCAAATAGTTCTGCAATTGCCTGTGTATTAAGCCACACATCTTCATCTTGCAAAATAACTTCTACCTTTGTTTCTCCTTCATCATCTGTATAAAATATAATATCATTTTCATTGCCTATCAATTTCTTATTCATACTATATCAACCCCTTTGATTTTACTATATAATATCAAACATATGTTTAATTGTCAACTATTTTGTTAAATTTTATATAAAAATAAAAAAGAAAGCTTATTGAACTTTCTTCTTCATTAACGTTACATTTCACTGTAACTTTAATACATTTTCTTATATCGCCTTATGTTACTTTTGTCATTAGTTATTTCAAAATTCTAAGTGTATTAAATATAGTAATTAAAGTAGTTCCAACATCTGCAAAAACAGCTTGCCACATATCTGCAATTCCAAATAAACTTAAAATTAAAGTCAATATTTTTACACCAATTGAAAATATTAAATTTTGTTTAATTATTTTATTAGTCTTTTTAGAAATAGATATTGCCTCAACTATTTTTGAAAGTTCATCTGTCATAATAACTACATCTGATGCTTCAATTGCTGAGCTTGAACCGATTCCTCCCATTGAAATTCCTATATCTGCTCTTGCTAAAACTGGACTGTCATTTATTCCATCTCCGACAAATGCAACTTTTGAATTTTTCTCTCTTTTATTAATTATTGCATCTAGTTCGTTGTATTTATCTTGTGGCAACATTTCTGATTTTACAGCTTTTATTCCAACTTCTTTTGCAATTTTTTCTGCAATTTCTTTTTTGTCCCCTGTGAACATTTTTGTATTAACACCTAGTTTATGCAATTTTTCTATTGTTTCTTTAGTGTTTGCTTTTATTTCATCACTTAATACTAGATTTCCTACTACTGTTCCATCAATATTTATATATAAAACTGTTCCTACTATTTTTTTATTTTCTGCATTTGTAAATTCTGCATTTCCAATTTTTATTGTTTTATTTTCATATTGATATTGTAATCCTTTTCCCGAAATTTCTTCAAAATTTGTAATATCTCCTGTGCTTAAATCTTCCTTAGATATTTCACTATATTTATTTAAAATTGATTTTGCAATTGGGTGGTTTGAATATTTTTCCCCTTTTGCAAAGTATTCTAAAATATCTTGCTTTAAATATTTTTCATCAAATGAATTTATTTCTGTTACTACAAATTTTCCTGTTGTAATTGTTCCTGTTTTGTCAAAAATTATTTCTTTGATGTCTTTTATTCCATCTAAATAATCGCTTCCTTTAACAAGAATTCCTCTTTTTGATGCTTTACCTATTCCAGAGAAATAGCTTAATGGAACTGATATTGCTATTGAGCATGGGCATGATATTACTAAAAATATTAATGCTTTATAAATACTTTCTTTGTATGTTACACCTGACACAATTAATGGCATAAATATTGCAACCAAAAGTGCTAATCCCATTACGACTGGTGTATAAATTTTTGCAGCTTTTGATACAAAAGTTTCTGTTTTTGCTTTTTTGTCTGTTGCATTTTCAACTAAATTTAGAATTTGGCTTACTGTACTGTTTTCATATGTTTGTTCAACTTTTATTTCTATTAATCCATTTACATTTATGCTTCCTGATAGCACTTTGCTTTTTTCTGATACTTCTATTAACTTGCTTTCTCCTGTTAATGCTGAATTATCTATTTGAGCATTTCCTTTTATAATTTCACCATCTAATGGTATTTTCTCCCCTGTTTTTACTACAATAATATCTCCGATTTTTACTTCTTCTGGACTAACTTGTTTATATTCTTCACCTTGTTTTAAGTTTGCATATTCTGGTTTTATATTCATTAAGTCTGATATTGATTTTCTTGTTTTATTAACAGCTCTTGCTTCTAATATTTTTCCAATTTCATACAAAGTAATTACCATTAACCCTTCTGAGACTTTTCCTACCAAATATGCTCCTATGGCTGATATTACTATTAATGTATTTTCATCTAAAACTTTATTTTTTGTAAGCTGTTTCCATGCTTTTTTTGCTGTTTTATATAGCAATATTATAAATGCTACAATTGTAATTACATTTGTTACAACTGTTCCAAAATTTCCAATTAAAGTTATTAAATATAATTCTACACCTACTACAATTCTTATGATATCTAAACTGTTATGTTCTTCTTTTTCTTGTTTTTGTTCTCCTTCTTCAAAAACCTCAACTTCGGGCTCTATTTTTTGAATTATTTGTGTTATTTCTTTCTTTGGATTTTGCTTATCAGTTTTAAATGTTAATTTTAATGTAGAAAAATTAACATTTACATCTTGATATCCTTCTTTTTTGGATATTGTATCTTCTATTTTTTTTGCACAATTTGCACAGTCTAGCCCTTCTAATGTATATTTATAGTTCTTCAATATGTTCACTTCCCTTCTTAACAATTTGAGCAATGTGGTCATCATCTAAACTATAAAATATTACTTTTCCTTCTCTTCTGAATTTTACTAATTTTGACTGTTTTAATAATCTTAATTGATGTGATATTGCTGATTGTGTTGTTCCAACTATGTTTGCTATATCACATACACATAATTCTTCTTCTAATAGTGCATATATTATTTTCATTCTTGTTGAATCTGCAAATACTTTAAATAGTTCTACTAAGTCATATATAAAGCCATCTTCTGGCATTTTTTGTTTTACTTTTTTTACAGTTTCTTCGTGTAATACTGTACATTCTATAAAATTTTCTTCCATAACTTTTCCTCCTTGTCCCATTGGGGACGGTTCTGTTTGGGACATTGTCCCATTTGTACCTGTCCCTTTTGGGATACTTGATTATATGAATATTTGTTCATATGTAATTATATTATATTCCTTGTATATATTTTTGTCAATGCATTTTTTATTTTTATTGATTAAATTGATAGATGATTTTTTGAATTAAATTTAAAATTATAAAATATAATTTTGTGTCTACCCTAAGTTGCTTGAAAATAAAATTTTAAAACATGCAATTATCTAAAATAAAAATTGCATGTTTTTATTTAATCTTTTTTTATTTTCTCAATAGTTTTATGTAATCTTTATTATTCCTTTCACCGCTAATTTATCTATTTTCAATATTTATCTCTTATTTTTTCACTTATACCATTGCTGCTTCGCAGCAATTTAGTACAAGATATTAGATACTAAAACCAGGGGCTACTCCTAAATCTATGTAAGCTCCCATAGTCGCACCTTCACCTGTTTTAAAAACATAGCAAAAAGCATCACTTCCTCCGCTAGCCGGAGAGCGTAGCCACCATCCAAAACTTGAATTGTCTGCATTTTGTTTAATTATATAATCTGTTTCTGAACTGTATGTAGGATTTTCTATTTTATAATATTTATATTGACTTCCTTCTGTTGCTATCGCTTCACCTCTCGTTACTCCTCCATTCCATCCATTATCCCATATCTCTCCACATGACAATAACCATAAGTAATCACTACATGTTGTTTTAGAATTTGCATCGTCATATGTTTGTATAAACTCTTTTTGTACTTGTTTTATATTATTTTTTATGCTTAAGCTATTATATGTTGTACTATTTAATGTACTTCTTAATTCACATGCTCCCCAACCATTTTCATTCGTACCTAGTCCACCATCTAGAATAGTACTATTCATTGTTGTTTCTGCCAAAAATTCTATATATTCAAAGCTTATTCCTGCTTGTCCTGTTGCTGTTTTTGCTCCATATGCTGTCTCACTTGTTAATGTATCATGGTTAAATCCTAATATTCTTACTTTTTTGCCATCAACTGTTGCTGTATCTCCTACTCCTAATGTTTTTGTACCTAAATTTGTTTGTACTTTTACTTCTAGTGTATCATTTCCTATTTCAGAATTATTTGATATCATTTTTGCTATAGTTGATAATTCGTCCCATGTAAATGTTATCTCTGTTGCTGTGTGTGTTGTCGACTCTGATACAGTTACACTATTTAGTTTTATTTCTTCTTTTATTCCTCCTGTTATTGCTTCAATTTGTTCTAAGTAGTTTGCCAATATTGCATTTTCCTCTGCTGTTTTCTCCTCTGTTAAATTCTTTGCATTTTGTGCTTGTGTGAATAATCCTTGGTTTGTTAGCGCTGATATTGAGATTCCTGCCAATATCAATAAAATAATAATTGTAATTACTAACGCCACTAGCGTTATACCTTTTTGTTGTTTCATTTTTTCCTCCTTCGTTTTATTTTTGATTTTTATCAATATATAATTGACTACAAATTAAGTATAACTTTTTATTTACATATTTTCAATACTTTTTCTAAAAATAATATTTTCGTAACATTTCTGTCACATTTTTGTAATATAAATATTTTTTCTCTTACTAAAAATGAGACATTTAGCTCCGTCCAAAATGCCTCATTTTAATACTTCATTCATAACAGCAGACAAATATTTCATACTATTCAAGCATTGTTCAAGAGTATTTCCAGTAGCCCCCACCTCCATTATATTAGCATATTTTCCAGTATGTTGATTATATCTAGATTTAGTAACCATAATAGGCTTAAATAATCCTGGGTACATCTCTTCTGCCTTTTCCTGAATTTTTACAGCAAACTTTAAATTTTGATTCCAATTTGGATGCCACAAGCCACCTTCATTTGTACCAATTACAAACATAATTTGTGCACAATAATCTTCTCCAATTTTTACTGTTGGTGCATAATCTGGTCTTGAGCCTATTGCATCTCTATGTAAGTCAATTATTATGTCTGATGATGTTGTTTGTAACATATTTTCAACTGTTTCTAATGAACGTGTATATGAACCTGTATATGATGGATAATCATGATAAGATGTATTATGTACTACATTTAAATTATATTGTTTTAAATAATTTTCTAATTCTGTCCCTACTCTTGTTACTGTATAATTCAAATCTGTTGTTCTATAATTTCCAGTTTGTGTATATGGATATTTTTCACTTGAAGTATAACTTTCACAACTATGTGTATGAAATATTAATATATTTTTATTATCAATTGTTATATCTGGCTTTAGCATATCTTCTTTTAATTCATATGTAGTTTGATTTTTAATTTTTACATTCCCATATTGAACATTGTAGCTTTCTGATATAGGATTAGGAGTAACTACTTCTGTGTTTACTTTTTCTGCACTTGCTAAAGTTATTTCTTCTTTTGGTTCAGATTCATTTTCTTGTTCTTTTTCTTCTAAGTTATTACTTTCATTTTCAAAATTACTATTTTTTTCTAAATTTTCAATTCCCTTTATACTACTAATTTCTGTTTTTAAAAACTCCTCTAAATAATTTGTCGATTCAATTTTTTCATTTTCTTGTTCCATTTTATTGTATTCTTCATTTATACTTGACATTGTTGGAATTGTTTTATCAAGGCAACTTGTTAAAGTTCCAAACTGAAATATTTCTATTTTACTTTGTTTTTTATCTTCTTCATTTTTACTATTTTTTAAAGTTGAAAAATATCTTGTAGTATAAATAACAAAAACTATTGTTATTGAAATTCCTACAAGATATTTTATTATATCCTTCATTTTTAATACTGTTACATTAAACATATATACTCTCCCTAATTCTTTAGTTTACTATATATATTTATATTCATGCAGTATTAAAAATATGTTATTTTATTACATATTCTCATCTGTTATTACATTGCTTTGAACAACATCATTTTGTGTAACCACATTCTGTGTAATTTCATTTTGCGTTATTACATTTTGTATTACTTGATTTTCTTCTGTTATTGCATTTTCTTGTACTGTAGTATTTGTATTATTGTTTTTATTTGTTTGATTATTTTTTGGTTTTACCCCTACACTATCTAACCACTCTTCTACATTTAATGTCTGATCATTAACATTCATATAATAGTATTTTTTTCCTGAACTTATTGTCATATATACATCATCAAGTACTGGAATTACCACCGTTTCTCCTGCTGAATTTATTAATGCATACTTTTTATTTTGACATGCAACTAACATATTATAATCAGGTATTAATAATAAATTAATTGCATCTTTATTACTTGAAGCTATATATCCAAAACTATCATATACAAAATCTAATACTTGCTTTCCGTTCTTATCAAAAGCTCCCCAATATTTATCTTTTTTAACAGGTATCATTCCATTGTCTAATAAATATTTATTTTTTATATTATTTTGTTCAAACTGTGTATTATCAATTCCAATTTGATCATATTCAATATAGATTTTTATATTTCCTTTTGCATCTATTACTCCATATTTATTATCTTTTTTTGCTAAATATAATCCTGAACTACTATCTATTAATTCTAAGCTATCATACAAGATTTGTATTTTTGTTTCTCTTTTTGCTGATATTATTCCCACTTTATTATTACTTTTAACTAAAAAGTCCCCTGAATTTGGTAAATATTCTATATAATCATATTTTGGTTCTATAATTGCATTTCCTTTTACATCTATTACTCCATATGTTCTATTTTGATTTTTAGTTACAATTAACATGTCATTAAGTACTGTTTTCTTATTTGTGAAATTATCACTAATTGCTTCATAGCCATAGTCTAAAACTTTAGATGTATATACATCAATTAAATATGGCATTGTATATATATAAGCTCTTTGCTTATCTGCAATATATGAAATTGATACATTAAATGCATTTTCAATTGCATCTGATGTGGCATATAATTTTCCGTTCATTGCTTTTACTGGTTTTGCTGCATAATAATAATAGTAATTTGCGTTATTATTTGAAATTGTTAATTTATATATTTTATTTGAATTTAAAGCAAAGTTTGCAATTTCATCTTCACTTTGTATATAGCATTTACTTGCATCTTCTGATTTATCTGTATATTCACCATTATAGCTTTCATATCCTAAATATGCTGCTATATCTTTTATAGGAAAATATATTGTTCCATCATTTTCAATAACCATCATTTCTTTTACTTTTTCGTTTGTACTTCCATTTAGATAAAGTTTTAGCGTACTATCTTGTATATATACTATTGCAATAAAAGTTCCTATAATAGCTATAACTAAAATCACTATTATTGCAAGTATTATTCCGGCAATTTTTTTAGAATTGTCTGTTTTTTTTGTTTCAAAACTTTCATCAATTAAATTCATTTGTATTCCCCTCTCTAAAATATAGGTATATAGCTTTATTTTGTATAACCATATTCTTTATAAAATTCATTTTTAAATGTTAATAAATTGTCATGCTCTATTTCTATTCTAACTCTTTCCATCAATTTAGTCAAGAACCTTAGGTTATGAATTGATAATAATCTTACTCCTAATATTTCATTTGTTTTTACTAGATGTCTTATATAAGCTCTTGTGTAATTTTTACATGTATAACAGTCACATTCTGGGTCTAATGGTCCCCAGTCTCTTTCATATGTTGCATTTCTTACAACAACTTTTCCATGTGATGTTAAAGCTGTTCCATTTCTTGCAATTCTTGTTGGCAATACACAGTCACACATATCAATTCCAGCAATTGCTGCTTCTATTAGATAATCTGGTGTTCCAACTCCCATTAAATATCTTGGTTTATCTTTTGGCATTTTAGGTGCTGTGTAATATAAAATATCTAAAAATTCATCTTTAGGCTCTCCAACACTTATTCCGCCTATTGCATATCCAGGTAAATCTAACTCTACTAAATCTTCTAAACTTTTGTCTCTTAAATCTTTGTAAAATCCGCCTTGAATAATTCCAAATAAAGCTTGTGTGTCTGTTGTTATATGTGCCTCTTTACATCTTTTTGCCCATCTTGTTGTTCTTTCCATTGATTTTTTTGTATATTCATATGTTGATGGATATGGGCAACATTCATCAAATGCCATTATTATATCTGCTCCTAAATCTTCTTCTGTTTTCATTACAGATTCAGGTGTAAAAAAGTGTTTACTTCCATCTAGATGTGATTTAAATTCAACACCTTCTTCAGATATAGTTCTTAAATCTCCTAGGCTGAAAACTTGAAATCCTCCACTATCTGTTAAAATTGGCCTGTCCCAATTCATAAATTTGTGAAGTCCTCCCGCTTCTTTTACGTTGTCTTGCCCTGGTCTTAAATATAAGTGATATGTATTTGATAATATTATTTGTGCTTTTACTTCTTCTTTTAATTCTTCAGGAGTCATTGATTTTACTGTTGCCTGTGTTCCAACTGGCATAAATATTGGTGTTTGTATGTCTCCATGTGGTGTGTGTATTACACCTCTTCTTGCTCCTGTTTGTTTGCATTCATGTAATAATTCATATGTTACTGCTGGTTTCATATTTTCCCCCTTGAGGGATTTAGGGACGTTCCTTAAAATCCCTTTTTAAAGGGATTAAGGGACACTCCTTAAATCCATATTATTTTTTGTATAATAGCGATTTTTAAGGAGTGTCCCCTCTTCCCTCGAAAGAGGGAAAATAAGGAACGTCCCTAAATCCCTATTTATTTAATAAGCATCGCATCTCCAAAACTAAAGAAACGATATTTTTCCTTTACTGCTTCTTCATATGCACTCATTATATAATCTTTACCTGATAAAGCAGATACTAGCATTAATAAAGTTGATTGTGGTAAATGGAAATTTGTAATTAATCCATCTATGCATTTAAATTTATAACCAGGATAAATAAATATTTGTGTATCTCCTTCTGTTGGTTTTACAAGTCCTGTTTTTTCATCTGCAACTGTTTCTAAAACTCTACAAGATGTTGTTCCTACCGCAATTACTCTTTTTCCATCTTGTTTTGCTTGATTAATTTTATCACAGTCTTCTTGTTTTATATAAAAATGCTCTGAATGCATTTCGTGTGCTTCTACTGTGTCTTCTTTTACTGGTCTAAATGTTCCTATTCCAACATGTAAAGTTACATTAGCAATCTTTATACCTTTTTCTTCTATTTTTTTCAATAGTTCAGGTGTAAAGTGCAAACCTGCTGTTGGTGCTGCTGCTGAGCCATTATATTTAGCATATACTGTTTGATATCTATCTCTATCTTTTAGTTCTTCATGTATATATGGTGGTAATGGCATTAATCCAATTTGGTCTAATATTTCGTTAAAAATTCCTTTATAATAGAACTTAACTTTTCTTGTTCCACCTGGCATTATATCTAAAATTTCTGCAGTTAGTAAACCTTCTCCAAATATTACTTTTGTTCCTATATGTAATTTATTTCCTGGTCTTACTATGCTTTCCCAAATATCTCCTTCAATATTATTTAGTAATAAAAATTCAACATGTGCTCCTGTTTCTTTTTTTCCATAAATTCTTGCAGGAATTACTTTTGTATTATTTCTAACTAAGCAGTCTCCTGGTTTTAAATAATCTATTATATCTTTAAAAACCTTATGTTCTATTGTTTGTTTTTCTCTGTCTAGTACCATTAGTCTTGATTCATCTCTTTTTTCTAGTGGTACTTGTGCTATTAATTCTTCTGGTAAATTATAATTAAAATCTGATACTTTCATTTTTGCTCCTTTTTTTATATTGGATATCGGAGGTCGGAAGTCGGAGGTCAGATTTCTGATTTCTGACTTCTGACATCTGACTTCTAACTTCTAACTTCTAACTTCCAACCTCTAAATTCTGATTTCCATCTATTATTTTTCCAATATTTTTCACATTATTAATAACATTTTTAAACAACTGTCTAATTTCTTCTATTATATTTTGTGGTTCATGAAATTCATCTATTTTATATGAATATTTAAAATCTGTACTCTTTGCTGGTTTTAAAGTATATACCTCTTGTGGTAATCCTATATAGCCCTTTGTAGTTTTTATATTTTTGTTCATATAATCTTTATACCAGTCTTTTAAACCTGTTAAATTTTGATTTTTATATCCATATTTTTCATAATCATGTAATGCTGGTATATCATATCCATATTCTGTTGAAGTTCTTTCTAATGAGTGTAAAAATTCATGTAAAAATACTTCTTCTGGAAATGTATTTATTCTGGTGTCATATCTATATATATAACTTTTAGATGAATTTGGTAATCTGATATTTGAATATCCTATTCCATAATAATCCATATATCCGAAGTCCTATCCAGTCATTTATTTGAATATCATCTCTATATTTTTCATTTCCTAGCCTAATTATAACAAATATGTGATCATAATCATTTTGTTGGACAACATCTTTTATGCTATTTTCAACATCTTCAGCTGCTACAAAATATCCAAATTCTTCGTCATATGTCAATTTTGTTATTGGTTCTTGTATTTTATATACATAACAGTTTGCTGTCATTTTATGTTGTGATAAATCACTTACTGTTGTTTGAAATCTTTTTATTGTGTCTCTTATATCTAATATATCATTATCTGTCATAGATATTTTAACTTCATTTCCATCCACAACTACATCTGTGTTTTCAAATATAAAGCACGCAAAGTTCCAGTTGTTGCTTTCAGTTGTAGTTCCTTCTTCTAACGTAAAGTCTGAAAACCAAGCTGTTCCTGTACATTTTCCTAAATATCCACCTAGTCTAAATCCGATGCTTACTTCTTCTCTATCTTTTGAGTTAAATATCATTTCAATTTTTTGCCAGTCTTGTGTTCCTGTTATTGCCATTGATTTTTCTGTTGTTCCTATTACTGATATTTGTGCACCTACTCCTGATAAGTTATTTTCTGGTATTACATTTTCTGTTTTTACCATACATGTTACTTTATATGGTCTATTTTTTTGTACTTTTACTTTTTTGTAAAATGTTGCGTCATTTGTTGTATTTGATATTATTCTATAACTGTCTGCTTTTGAATATTTTATTTCTGAATCTCTTTTGAATTCTGATGTGTGTAGTTCCATTTCACTTCTTACAAATTCGTTGAAATTGTTACTTTTGTAAAAGTTGAATGCTACCACTAATATAGCTATAATTATTAGCCATGATATTATATTTCCTATCTTTTTCATACTTTTTCTCCTGTGTTTTGAGACATTTGGGACAGTCCAATTTTGTCTCATATTTTTGTTGTTTTTTGTCGATTTGCAATCTATTTATATTATACATTAATTGTAGAGGTTTAGCAAGAATTTTTAAATATTTGCATATTCGATTTGAAAAATTATGTAAAATATGTTATACTATTCATAGTTGACAATGTTCACAAATTTTAAAAATTGGAGGTATCTTTATGAGAAAACGGACATTAATTTTACTGGTACTGGTTGCATTATTAACTTGCACATTAACTGCATGTGGTAGTACATATGTCGATGATGTAGACAAATCTGCTATTGAGACGTCAAATTTTATAACCATCGATAGTGATAAATCTTTAGTCTACAATTTAGATACTAGAGTTGTCTACTATATGTTCAGCACATCTAAAGTTGTGGTAAATGCAGGATTTGGCTATTCATATTTTGCACCTTATATCAGTGAAAACGGTAAATTCTGTCGATACATCAATGATGAAATCGTTGAAATTACCTCAGAGGAAATCCAATAATGAATAAAGGAGCTGGATTGTTATTACATCTAGCTCCTTATTCTTTTTTTATTCTTCTACTTCTTTTTTATCTTCCTCTTTATCCTCAGATAAAATAGCAGTTAAATTAATTCTACCTTGGTCATCAATATCAAGAACTTTAACAGTAACTTTATCTCCAACTTTAAGAACATCTTCAACTTTCTTAATTCTTTCTTTAGAAATTTTAGAAATATGAAGTAAACCTTCTTTTCCGTTAACTCCTAAGTCTACAAAAGCTCCGAATGTTGTTGTTCTTGTAACTTCACCATAGTAAATTTCTCCAACTTCTACTTCTCTTACGATATCTTCTATCATTTCTAAAGCTTGGTTTGCTTTTTCTGAGTTCTCTGAATAAATAAATACTTGTCCATCTTCTTTGATGTCGATTTTAACTCCTGTTGCATCTATTATTTTATTTATTGTTTCTCCACCTTTTCCGATAACATCTTTTATTTTTTCTACTTTGATTTTTGTATTTACTATTTTTGGTGCATATTTTGATATTTCTTTTCTAGGTTCTGCTATTACTGGTGCCATTATATCATCTAAAATATGTTTTCTAGCAACTCTTGTTCTTTCAAAAGCTTCTTTGATTATATCATATGATAATCCATCAACTTTTATATCAACTTGTATAGCTGTTATACCTTTTTCAGTTCCACCAACTTTAAAGTCCATATCTCCGAAGAAGTCTTCTATTCCTTGGATATCTGTTAACATTACATAGTCATTTTCATCATCTGGATTTGTTACAAGTCCTGTTGAAATACCCGCAACTGGTCTTTTAATTGGTACACCTGCTGCCATTAAGCTTAATGTGCTTCCACATATACTTGCTTGTGATGTTGAACCATTTGAAGATAATACTTCTGATACAACTCTTATTGCATATGGGAATTCTTCAACTGATGGTAATACTGGAACTAATGCTTTTTCAGCTAAAGCTCCGTGTCCTATTTCTCTTCTTCCTGGTCCTCTTGATGGTCTTGCTTCACCTACGCTGTAGCTTGGGAAGTTATATTGATGCATATATCTTTTTGATGTTTCTGTATCAATTCCATCTAATTCTTGTTCTTCTGATTCCATTCCTAATGTTGTAACTGAAAGTACTTGAGTTTGTCCTCTTGTAAATAATGCACTTCCATGAACTCTTGGTAATAAATCAACTTCACATGATAATGGTCTTATTTCATCTAATGCTCTTCCATCAACTCTTTTATGTTCAAAGAAAATCATATTTCTTACACATTTTTTCTCTAATTTATAAATAGCTTCTCCAATATCAGATTTATGTTCTTCAGCTGCTTCTTCTCCGAATTTTTCAGCATAAGCTGTTGCTATTTTTTCTGATACTGCTGATACATTGTTGTCTCTTGTTTCTTTATCTGCTTCTTGAAGTGCTTGTTTTACATCTTCTTCAAAGTTTGTTTCTATATATTCATATACATCATGGTCAACTGCAAATGATTTATATTCAAATTTTGGTTTTCCAATTTCTTCTTTCATTTTTTCAATGAATTTGCATATTTTCTTAATTTCAACATGTCCAGCTTTTATAGCTTCTAACATAACATCATCTGGTATTTCATTTGCTCCTGCTTCAATCATAGCAATTTTACCTTCAGTTCCTGCAACTGTTAATGTTAAGTCAGATACTTTTCTTTGTTCTTCTGTTGGGTTAATTATAATTTTTCCATCAACTAATCCTACATTTACTGCTGCTGTTGGTCCACCAAATGGTATATCAGAAATTGATAATGCTGCTGAAGCACCTATCATTGCTGCTACTTCTGGTGAATTGTCTTGATCAACTGAAAGAACTGTACAAACAACTACTACATCATTTCTAAAATCTTTTGGGAATAGTGGTCTTAAAGGTCTATCTATTGCTCTTGATGTAAGTATTGCTTTGTCACTTGGTTTTCCTTCTCTTTTTTGGAATGACCCTGGTATTTTTCCAACTGCATATAGTTTTTCTTCATAGTCTACTGACAATGGGAAAAAGTCAATTCCATCTTTTGGTTCTTTTGATGCTGTAACATTTACCATTACAACTGTGTCTCCATATCTAACTAAGACACTTCCATTTGCTAATCCTGCCATTTTACCTGTTTCAATTACAAGTTTTCTTCCTGCTAATTCTGTTTCATAAGTTTTAAACATATTATCTTCTCCTTTTTCTTCTTTTTTGCACCATTTTTTAATAAATTCAAACATATTTTGTCCTCCTTTAAGAAAATGAGGGATAAAAGGGTCCAGCACAAAAAATCCCTTATAATTATTTTTTTATTTTATTTTTAAACGAGGGATTTTTGGTGCTGGACCCTTTTATCCCTCGTTTTTTAGCCTAATTTAGATTGTAACCTCTATAATATTCTAGATTTTTCTAGTACATTATACAAGCTACTTACCTAAATTTATGGCTAATGTCCCAAAAGGGACGGTTCTTTCTGGGACATTTTTGCAATTCCAATTTCTCACAAAAAGCCTATGTCAAATCTTTTGTTTGCATAGGCTCTTATATGAAATTATTTTCTTAATCCTAATTTTTCAACGATGTCTCTATATCTTTGAACATCTTTTTTAGCTAAATAGTTTAGTAAATTTCTTCTTTTACCAACCATTTTTAATAATCCTCTTCTTGAATGATTATCTTTAACATGTACTTTTAAATGTTCTGTTAATTCATTAATTCTTTCTGTTAAAAGAGCTATTTGTACTTCTGATGAACCTGTATCTTTTTCTTCTCTTTTATAAGTATTAATGATTTCTTGTTTTCTTTCCTTTGTCATGTTTACACCTCCTAAATTTATTTTATATCCTTTAACTGAGCTTTTAGTTTTGGTGCTTTGCTTGAAAGCTAAGTAAAAGGTTTTACTTGAATAGTATACTACATTTTTTAAGAATTATCAAGTTTTTTTGGAAAATTTTACTATTTTCTTCGGAATATAAATATTTGTTCAATACTTCCTTATCTTCTACTAGATGAAAATTGCTAATAAAATTCAAAAAATCAATTTATTAGCCCTGTTGGTAGACATACAAGAAAGAAGCCTAATCATACAGTTGTATAATTAGGCTTAAAAGTATTAATAGAAATGTCTAGTTTAGAATAAATTGAGAATCTTATAAATCATGTTTAACTTTAAAATTTTTAATAAACGCTTTGTATGAAGCTTTTAGCAGATCAATGTCCTTGTAATCATAGATTCTTTTTGAATAGATCATTTCACAATTATTTTCAGAATACAAGGAAATTATCTTATAATGTGCAAAAGTTATATAGTCTGGTTTCTTTGTAGCAATGTAAACATCATCACCTATTTTCAGTTCTCTTACTCCATCTTCATATTCTATTCCGTTAGAACAAACACGAATTGATTTAGTATCAGTTTGAAATTCAGAGATAAGTAATTGATCTCCAATTCTTCTTGCAGAAAATAAAGTCATTATTTTAGAATTACTACTCTTTTTATTTCCATTATTAGTTATAATATTAGTCTGTTTCAAGTAACGAACTTGTACTTCATGCATTCTAGCTTTTAAAGCCATCGTTTTGTCAGATGTAAGCAGAATTATGCCTTTTTTATTCTCTGAACAATACTGAATAATGCAATCATCTGGAGTATCGTAAGTCTCATCAATTAAGATATTTTCAAAGATCTCCTCATTTTCAGCAGCTAAAGCTAAAATATATCTAGCATCTGCCCCTTTAATACCAGTCATTATTTGCATTTTCTCTAACTCATTTATTGTGATACTTGTCAGAATAATTTTTGACTTTGTGTTAAAGATTTCTGAAAGAATATTTCTCAAATCTTTAACACCTGTTATCGAAGCATCAATAACAAATCCTTCAGCACTCTTTTTAGGTATCTCTCCTGTTAAACTATGATCTTCTTCTTTGTCTGATTGTGATCTTTTTTCTTTTTTATTTAGCTTTTTTTCTGCTCTTAATTTAGCTTTTTCTTCTGCTTTCGCTAAAGTTTCCGCTTCTTTTTGCCTTTTCCTTTCATCTTTAGCATTTTGCTTATTCAATGCTATCTGCTCTTTAAGTTTCTTAAAAACAATAGGATGTTTTGACATAGTAGTCTTAATTTTCTCATACGACAAATTTGTCATTCTTTCAAGTTCTCTAATACTTGTCGCTATTTCGCCAGCTTCTCTAATCCGTTTAAAATCCTTTTCGATCTCTTTTGGTGTCCTTTTAGTGCTTACCATAATAAGTTCCTCCTTTTGATGTGATTCTGTGGTTAAAAGATTTATAATTTGCTAATTCTAAAACTATCTCTCCTTTCTTTTCTCTATACGAGTTTTTTAATTGTTTTACATAAAAACGTTCTTTACTACTATAACATAATTCCAGACATTTGTAAACCTTTTTCAATATTCTGTAATTATTTTATGAAATTACCATGAATATTCTAGCCATTTGAACTCCTAATTCAGATGCCATCATTAGTCTATTAATTTTTTGTTTTTTGCACTCCTATATTTTGTAGAAAATCACAAACAACATCAACTGTATTATCAATTTGTTTTTCTAGTTCCTCTATTGTAAATACTTGCATTTCTTGACTTTGATTCATTGCATCAATTTTCGTTTTATTTATATAATCAACAACCTTTTTAACATCATCATCATTTATATTAATATTTCCGATAATATTAGCATTTTGAGCTACTTCTGAGCTGAATTCCGGCAATTTCATATTATGATTTTTATAAATATATGAACTAAAAATTCCAAAATCTCTTTGTTTATTTGCTCTTAAATCATTTTTATCCCCTTTTATCAATTCTCCATTTTTATTTATGAAACCAATTAATTTATCATTTTCTTTTACACATTTTCCATTATAAAATATATCATTCCATAATGAATCTGTTATTAAATGTGATAAATATCCCATTATTACTGGATTATCTATTTTTTTAGAATACATTTCATAAAAAACTTCATATTCTTTTTTAGTATCTGGATTATAATTTTCTCCATTTAAATCATAATGGTTTATCTTGTGTGGTTGTATATTTGATATGCCTTTTACCAAAAATCCATCTTGAACATCTGGTAATATATTTCCAAAAAGAAATAAGTTTTCGTCAAGTTTTATTTTTTTTAATATTTTATTTGCAATTAATAAATGTTCTCCCCAATTAGGCATTATGTATCCTCCTCATTTTAGCTAATAGTTCTTATTATTTTGTTTATTTCATCTAATCTTTCTTCTTCTAATTTTTCAATTAGCTCCTTAAATGGCTCTAAATTTCCTGTTGTTGCATACAAATCTAATACATTATAATAATCTAATCTATTTTCAACTTTAATACTAACTGGTAAAAATTCATTTTTCATTAATTGATAATTCATTATTAGTCTTGATGTTCTACCATTTCCATCTGGAAAAGGATGTATTCTTACAAATTCAGCATGTGTCCATGCAGCAAGTTCTATTTCATCCATTATTTTAGCATTTTTTTCTAAATCGCTATAAAAAAATCTTAACTGATTATACATTTCATTTGGCGTTGGCGGCGTATGTTTTGCGCCTGTTATTATAACATCTGTATTTCGATAAATCCCGCCTTGCATTATGTTTTCTGTTAGTATTTCATGTATATCTTTTATTTTATTTTCATCCAAATCTTCTTTTTTTTCAATACATTTTTTAACATGATCAAATGCTTTATTGTGATTAATTACTTCGTAAATTTCTCTTAGCTTTTTTCCTCCAATAGATATGTGGTCTTCTAAAACTGTTTTTGTTTCTATTAATGTTAATGTATTTCCTTCTATTGTTGTTGAATTATATGTAAAATCTATATCAAATGCTTTTTCAATTTTTTCTTTTATTTCAGGGCTTATTTTATTTTTGTTTTTATTGTAGAATTCTTTTTTTTCTAATAATTCTTTTTTCATTTTTATCACTTGCCTTTCTTGGCTCTTATTTTATCATAGTTGTTGTTTTTGTACAAGATTAGAATTAAAATTTTAAAGAAATGAAAACTCTAGCGTACATTGTACGCTGGAGTTTTTCCTAATTAAAAATTGATACTAATTTTTACATTTGTTTCATTTTCCCATCTTCAACAGTAAATTTAGCTAATTTACCTTTATTTAATTTACCATCTAAAATTTCTTCTGCTAATCTATCTTCGACTAAATTTTGAATAGTTCTTCTTAATGGTCTAGCACCAAAGTTTTTATCAATTCCTTCTTTAGCAATTAATTCTTTAACTTCTGGTTCTAATTCAATATCATATTTTTGTTCTTTTAATCTATTTACAACTTCTTTTAACATGATATCTATAATTTGACCAATTTCATTATCATTTAATTTATGGAATACGATAATTTCATCAATACGATTTATAAATTCTGGTCTTAGTTCTTTTTTCAATTCTGCCATAACTTCTTTTTTAGTCTCTTCGTATTCTTTTTGCACGTCTTCTGCTTTACTATCTGCTGAATTTGTAAATCCTAAATGTTTTTTATCTGTAATTAATCTTGCTCCTAAATTTGATGTCATTATTATTACTGTATTTTTGAAATTTACTGTTCTTCCTTGGCTGTCTGTTAATCTTCCATCTTCTAGAATTTGTAGTAACATATTCATAACATCTGGATGTGCTTTTTCAATTTCATCAAATAATATTACAGAATATGGTTTTCTTCTTATTTTTTCTGTTAGTTGACCTCCTTCATCAAATCCTACATATCCTGGAGGTGAACCTATTAATTTAGATACAGAATGTGGTTCCATAAATTCTGACATATCTACTCTGACTATTGCATTTTCATCGCCAAATAGTACTTCTGCCAATGCTTTTGAAAGTTCTGTTTTTCCTACACCTGTTGGTCCTAAAAATAGGAATGAACCTATTGGTCTATTTGGGTCTTTTAATCCTACTCTTCCTCTTCTTATCGCCTTGCTTACTGCTTCAACAGCTTCATTTTGACCTACTACTCTTTTATGCAATTCTGTTTCTAAATTTTTTAATTTTTCATTTTCGTCTTCAGTTATTTTTTTAGCTGGAATACCTGTCCAACTTGCTATAACTTCAGCAATATTTTCTTCTGTTATTGTTACTATTGATTTTGTATTTTTATTTTTCCATTTATTTTGTTCTTTTTCAAATTCTTCTTTTAATGCTTTTTCTTTATCTCTTAATTCAGCTGCTTTTTCAAATTTTTGATTTATAACAGCTTCTTCTTTCTCATTTTTTATTTTTTCAATATCTTCTTGCATTTGTTTTAAACTATCAGGCTCTGTAAATGTTTTTAATCTTGCACTAGATGCTGCTTCATCTATTAAATCTATTGCTTTATCTGGTAAGAATCTATCATTTACATATCTAACAGATAATTTAACTGCTGCCTCTATTGCTTCATCTGTAATTTTAACATTATGATGTGCTTCATATTTGTCTCTAATTCCTTTTAAAATTAGAACAGTATTTTTTTCTGATGGCTCATTTACAATAACTGTGCTGAATCTTCTTTCCAAGGCTGCATCTTTTTCAATATATTTTCTATATTCATTTAAAGTAGTTGCCCCAACTAATTGAATTTCCCCTCTTGCAAGCATTGGCTTTAAAATATTTGCTGCATCAATTGCACCTTCTGCTGCACCTGCGCCAACTATTGTATGAATTTCATCTATGAAAAGAATTACATCTCCGGCTTTTTTTACTTCATTTAATGCCTTTTTAATTCTTTCTTCAAAATCGCCTCTATATTTTGCTCCTGCTACCATTCCTGAAATATCAAGTGTTACAACTCTTTTATCTTTTAATACTTCTGGAACATCTCCTGAAACTATTTTTTGAGCTAAACCTTCAACTGCTGCTGTTTTACCAACACCAGGCTCTCCTATTAAACAAGGATTATTTTTAGTTCTTCTAGATAAAATTTGAATAACTCTTTCAATTTCTTCTTTTCTACCTATAATTGGGTCAAGTTTACCTTCTTCTGCTTTTTTAGTTAAATCTTCTCCAAATTGATTTAAAGTTGGAGTTTGATTATAACTTCCTTTACCTCTTCTTTTTGCACTATTTGAAGTACTTGAAGAATCATCATTTTGATAATCTTCGCCTTCATTTATTACTTTAATAATTTCATTATATAGCTTTGGAATATTTACATTTAAATCTAGCAAAATTTTAGCAGCTATACAGTCACCTTCTCTTAATATTCCTATTAAAAGATGTTCTGTTCCTATGAAATTATATCCTAATTTTCTAGCCTCTATAAATGCTGACTCTACAACTCTTTTAGTTCTTGGTGTAAAATCAACTATATTTTCTATTGGCTCATCTCTGCCTATTAGTTCTTCTATTTTATTTAAAACATCTTCTGCTGTAACTTGTTGATTTTCTAAAACTTTTGAAGCAACTCCACCACCTTCTTTAGCTAGTCCATATAATATATGTTCTGTTCCTATGTAGCTGTGTCCTAGCTCTAAAGCGATGTCGTTTGCAATTTCAATTGCTTTGTTTGCTCTATTTGTAAATTTGTATGTCATTTTTATCACTCCTCTCGTGTCCAAAAAGGGACGTTTCTTTTTGGACAAAATGTCCATTTGGGACATATCTTAAAATAAGAACGGGGAATTTTGGACAAAATGTCCAAAAAGAAACGTCCCCTTTGGACATCATCTCTCATTAATAATTTGTTTTATAACCTCTGCCCTTTTAATATCTCTTTCTATTGGCTCATATTGCTCACCTAAATATTTTTGCATACTTGCAGGTTTTGTATATAAACTTAATTTTTGAATTTTGCTGTCATTTAATTCATCTAAAATTCCTAAATCAGTTCCCATTTTTACATTTGATATTAATTTTTGTGCTTCATCTAATGAGATTTTTCTGCAATTGCTTAATAATCCATAACTTCTAAAAATTGTATCTTCCAAATCAATTGTATCTTTTGCTAAAAATTTTCTAGCTTTTCTTTCTTGTTCAATTAATTTATTTGTAACAACTCTTATATTTTCTATGATTTCTTGTTCAGTAACTCCCAACGTCCTTTTATTTGAAATTTGATATATATTTTGTGCATTTTCATTGTCTTGTCCATATTCTCCCATTATATTTACACCAAAATTATTTATTGTATAGAAAACTTTGTCTATATTTCTTGTTTTTTCTAGTGCTGGTAAATGTACCATAACAGATGCTTTTAGACCTGTACCACAGTTTGTTGGAAGACTTGTTAAATATCCATATTTTTTATTTGTTGCATATCCTAAAACATCTTCTATTTTTTTGTCTAACTCGATTGCAAAATTTAGAGTATTTTCTAATTCAAATCCAGAACTGAAAACTTGTATTTTTAGATGGTCATCATCATTTATCATTATGCAAATATTTTCTTCATCATTTATTAATATGGCTCCTGTGTCGTTTTTATTTAATGCATATTCTGGACTAATTAGTTTTTTTTCCACTAAACTCATTTTTGTTATATCATCCATGTCTTTTAGTTCTAAATATTTTAAGCCATATCCTATTGCAAATATATTTTCTTTTATTTTATTTTTTAGTTTGTCTATTTCTGTTTTTGTTTTTAAATTAAATTGAAATCCTTGTAGGTTTCTTGAAAATCTGATTCTTGTGCTTATTACTACATCTGATTCTTTTCCACTTTGTAAATACCAATTCATATTTATCACCTTTCTTATTTTTCTTGCTTCTTTATCTCATCTCTAATTTTAGCCGCATCCTCATATCTTTCTTCTTTTATAGCCTGTTTCAAATCTTCTTGTAACTTTTCCAATTTATTATCAGTTTTATTTTCTACTTTTTCTTCTTTTTTATCAAACTTCACATTATTATCTGATATTTTTCCTAATCTGCCATTGTGTCTATTAGCACCTTGCAACTTCTTTAAAATTGGGTCCATTCTATCTTCAAAAACATCATAACAATTTGCACATCCATATTTTCCAGTATTTATGATATCTTCAAATGTTGAACCACAACTTTCACATTTAATTTGTTTCACTTCATTTAATAATGGCATAAAATCTGGTGTACTGAAATCTTCTAGGAAGCTTCCAAAAAAATTAGATAAATCTAATGCTGGCATTCTAAAGTCCATTCTATCTGTTATTCCTAATTTTCTACTGCACTCCTCACATAAATGCATTTCTTTTTTTACTCCATTAATATTTTCTGAATATCTAACATTTGCCTCTCTTTTTCCACAATTTTCACATAACATATTAATCACTCCTATTCTTTATTTTATTCGTTCCAATTGTTAATTATTTATATTTTGTAATGGCTTGTGGGGACCGTTCAAAAATTCTCAAAAGTTTGTATAACTTTTGTTAGAATTTTTAGAATGGGGAAAATGAAAAAATATAAATAATTAACATTTGGAACCCTTATTTAGAAATATTAATTTCTATTCTATATTCAATAACATATTTTTAAAAATCCTTGCTCTTACTTCATCTTTAATGTCTCTGTCTAGTTTAAGAACATTATCACTTGTTGCAACTTTTAAAAGCTTAGCTTCTTGCTCTGTAATTATGCCATATGTTAAAAAGTCGCTTAATAAAATATCTATGTCATTTACTGTAATTGTTTTACCTATATTATTTATTATATGCATTATATAATCTGATTTTGTATTACTTATTTTCTTTATTTTGATGTTTCCACCACCACCTCTTTTGCTTTCTACATAATACCCTTGTGATGGCTTGAATCTTGTCGATATTACATAATTTATTTGTGATGGTACACAATTAAAATGTTGTGCTAATTCATTTCTTTGAATTTCTACAAAATTATTTTCATCCTCATCAAATAAATCCTTTATAAATTCTTCTATTACATCTGACATTCTCATTTTATCAGCCTCCTTTTAAATTTTTTGTCTTATTGTGCGTTTTTTATAAATATATTATTTTTGTCTTTGACTTTCTTTGACTTACAATATATATTATATTCATTTCAAAAAATAATGCAATTCTATTTTTTGACCTTTTCTGACTTTCTCTGACTTTTTAATTTGAATTTTCTTCATTTTTCTTTTTTTATCTCTTTTTATCTTTCTTTTTTGTTATATTTTCTAATTCTTCTACTTTTTCTTTTTGTTTTGGTAATGATACCCATGCAAAATATGATGAAATGAATTCTCCATATTTTGTGCTGTCCTCTCCTACCTCTTCTGAACTCTCTCTTATTTCTTTTCCTAAATCTTTATCACTCATAAAAAACACATACCCTCTTTCAATTTAAGCATGTGCTTTTTTTATAATTTTTATACAATTTCTAATAAATTTTTAATATTTGCCCTGGGTATATTAGATTTGTGTTTGTTATTCCGTTAATTCTTGCAATTCTTATTGGACATGTTCTGTATCTTCTTGCTATTCTCCACAAAGTATCTCCCCTTTGCACTGTGTAATATATATTTCCACTATTTGAACTGCTATAATTTCCATACAATATCAATCTTTGTCCTGGGTATATTAAATTTGGATTTTGTATATTATTCCAACTTACTATATTTTGTATAGACACTCCATATCTTCTTGATATTCCCCACAATGTATCTCCTCTTTTTATAGTGTAATATGTCTTTCCTGTCGAATTTGTTTCACTTCCATGATTACTTGAATTCGTTGTTATTCTTAGTACTTGCCCTGGATATATCAAATTTACATTTTGTATTCTATTTATTTGAGCAATTTCTTGCACAGTAGTACCATATTGAGAAGCAATTGCACTTAAGGTATCTCCTCTTTTTACTGTATAATATATTTTTTCTGTATTATAATTTCCATTTGAATTTTCTGTATTTGGTATCTCTGAACTATCATCTAAAAAAATTTCTTCAGTAAATAAATCTCTATCTACTTTTCCATTTATTCCTGCAACATTACCTTGATCAGTATATTGAACACCTATAAATGTGCTCCAGCTTGAATTAACATTTTCTAAATTTTTATAATCTCCATAATAAGCAAGCCATAATTCTCCTTGACTCGCAAGTTCACTATTAAAAGTGCTTTCACTATTATATAAATCACTATAAATAATTACTTGCTTTTTTGTTAATTCTTCTACTTTTTGCATAAATGCCATAGCTATTTGGTTTATTAATTGTGTATCTATTCCGTCAAATTGTTCATAATCCATTGCTAATTTACAATCAACTTGCTTTCCTGATATAACTGATGTAAAAAATGTTGCTTGCTGCTCCGCTTCTTCTATTGTTGTTGCTGTCAAAAAATGATAAAATCCAACTTTTAAATTATTTGCTTTCGCATTTTCATAATTTATTTCAAAATATGGGTCTTTTATACTATTTCCTTGACTTGCCTTGATATATACAACATCAATTCCTGAATTTTTTACTTGACTGTAATCTATGTATCCTTGCCAATCACTTACATCTATCCCTTCATATTTTAGCTCACTTTGAGGTGATAATGCATATATTGAGTTTATAAATGTAAAAATAAACACTAAAAATATACCTGAAATTTTTAATACTTTTTTTCTCATACAAAATATCCTCCTTAAATACTTTGTATATTTTATTCTTTGGAAAATTTTTAGTGATTTTATAAATTATTAAATTTTTGGGAAATTAAAATCCTTTAGAAAAAATTTTTTAGGATTTTCTTCGATTTAAAATTTTTATTTATAGATTTGCCCTCTATTTTCTGCTTTTGTAATTAAGATAATAAATTCATTTTGATTCTGTTCATAAATAATTCTATAATTGCCAACTCTGAGTCTGTATTCATTGTTACAACCTGCCATCTTTTTAACATCTCCATTTGGCAGGTTATAAATTGCTTTATAAATTCTTATTCTTTGAAATCTATCCTGCTTTTCAATGAATTTAAGAGCTTTAGGTCTAATCTTTATCTTGTAAATCATCTATTGTCAACCCCTCTCTTTTTAGTACTTCTTCAAATGGCACTGCATCTTTTAATTCTTGATTTCTAACCTCTTTACTTTCCATTAAATAATCTAGATACATTACTTTTTCAGTAATATCCATATTATCTAAAATAACTGTTGGTTCTAATCTTAATAATTCAGATTCTATTGCTTTTTCCATTAGAATTTTAACAGAGTTTAAGCACTCCAAATTAAGACGTGGTGTCATTTTAATTACATCTTTTATAGCCTGTATTTGTGCTTCAGACATAACTATCAACTCCTTTCGATTCACTTCGTTTCACTCATCATAAATTAAAAATTTTTAACTTACGAATCGTTTTATGTTTATTATTATATCATCATTTACAATATTTTACAATAAAAATTATACATTTTAATAATTTCTTCACATATATTTTAATATGGTGATTATATGTTTTCTAAATGTCATTTTTTTGTTTTAAAAATAAAAAGAAATATATTTGCTTTAGTTTTTTTAGCATTTGGAGCAAGTTTGCTATTATTTTCGACTAGTAATCTACCTGCAATAAAAAAAGGATTATCTTTATGGGCAAATTCAGTTGTTCCATCACTTTTTCCTTTCTTTGTTGCAACCGAACTTTTAATGAATACTAATTTTGTTAACATCTTGGGAAGATTTTTAAATAAAATAATGAAACCCTTATTTAATATTAGAGGCGAAGGCTCTTTTGGATTTATTATGGGATTAATTAGTGGCTATCCTGTTGGTGCTAAAATTGCTTGTGATTTTAGGGAAAATAATATTTGTTCTAAAGAAGAATGTGAAAGACTTTTAAGTTTTACTAACAACTCTGGACCTTTATTTATAGTTGGAACAGTTGGTATTAGTATGTTTGGTAATTCAACTATTGGATTATTGTTATTAATTACTCATATTTTAGCTTGTATTACTGTTGGAGTAATTTTTAGATTTTGGAAATTCAATTCATCTAGCCTTGATTATGTTGGAAATAAAAATTCTAATTATAAAAACTATAAAAATGTTACATTTTCTAATTTAGGTGAAGTTTTAGGAAAAAGTATTACTAATAGTATTTCAACAATTTTAATGATAGGTGGTTTTGTTGTTATTTTCTCTAGCATAATTTCTATTTTAAAAGCTAGTGGTATTTTAAGTAGTCTGGTCTTGATGCTTACTCCTATTTTTGATTTTTTAAATATTGACAGTTATTTTATCTCTGGCATTCTTACTGGTTTACTTGAAATTACTAATGGTATTAGTTCTATTTCTATTATTAATATTAAGGCTATTTCTGTTAATATTATTATAACTGCTTTTTTGCTTGGTTTTGGTGGATTATCTGTTTTGCTTCAAGTCTTGAGTATTACTTCTAAAACTGATTTGTCTATTAAACCTTATATTTATGGAAAATTATTGCATGGTGTTTTGGCTGCTTTTTATACTTTTGTTGCTATTAGTGTTTTTCCTTTTTTTAATTTTAATTTGTAGGGATTGGGGGCCAGATCTCGAATCCCTAATTTTTAGAATATTTACATTTTTTACGAATATAATTTACTAATATGATTGGAGTTGATGTTATGGATAAAGATTTTAATACTATGCCACCTTTTATGGATTTTTCTATGTTTCAGCAAATGCAAGGAGCTCCTTCTCCTGATATGTGTGATATCTATCGTGACCCTATGTTTAATCCTATGGCTCAATACGAACAGGCCTATTTATATTATAGATATATGTGTATGCAAATGGATTATAAGATTAAATGTAAAGAATATGAAAAAATGTGTAATACTTCTGGTAATTCTGAAAAAAACCAAAGGAGAGTAGAATAACCTACTCTCCTTCATTTCTTAATTGATTTTCTATATTAAGAAGTCTATTATATTTAGCAACCCTGTCAGTCCTACAAGGTGCACCTGTTTTTATTTGTCCTGCATTTATTGCAACTGCTAAATCTGCAATAGTTGTGTCTTCTGTTTCTCCTGACCTATGAGATATCACTGTTTTATATCCTTTTTTCTTTGCTTCTTGTATTGTGTCTAAAGTTTCTGTTAAAGTTCCAATTTGATTTGGTTTAATTAAAATTGCATTTGCTACATTTTCTTTAATGCCTCTTTGTAATCTCTTTATATTAGTTACAAATAGATCATCACCTACCAACTGGATTTTGTTTCCTAATTTTTCTGTTAGTTCTTTCCAAGATTCCCAGTCTTCTTCTGCCAAACCATCTTCTATTGATATAATAGGATATTTTTCTGTTAGTTCAACTATATAGTCTATCATTTCTTGTTTTGTTTTATATACATCTGTTTTCCAAAAATAATATCCATCTCTTCCTGTCTTTTTGGCTTCATCATACATTTCAGTGCTTGCTATATCTAAAGCTAAACATATGTCTTTTCCTGGCTCATATCCAGCTTTTTTTATTGCTTCCATAATTGCTTCTAATGCATCTTCTTCATCTTTTAAATTCGGTGCAAAACCACCTTCATCTCCAACTCCTACTGAATATCCTTTTTCTTTTAATACTTTTTTTAGTGTATGATATACTTCTACTCCTCTTTTAAGTCTTTCAGCAAATGTTATACTTCCTACTGGCATTATCATAAATTCTTGTATGTTTATGTTATTGTCTGAATGTTTACCACCATTTAAGATATTCATCATTGGAACTGGCAATTCATTTGCATTTATCCCTCCAATGTAATTATATAATTCCATTCCTAATGAATTTGCTGCAGCTTTTGCAACTGCTAATGAAACACCTAATGTTGCATTTGCTCCTAAATTTGATTTATTTAATGTGTCATCTAATTCTACTAATGTTCTGTCTATATTTCTTTGATCATATACATTCATATCTATTAATTTTTTTACTATTTTTTTATTTACATTTTCAACTGCTTTGCTTACACCTTTTCCTAAATATCTTGATTTATCTCCATCTCTTAGTTCTACTGCTTCAAAACTTCCTGTTGATGCCCCTGATGGAACTAATGCTACTCCTGAAAATCCTCCCTCTGTTATAACTTCAACTTGTACTGTTGGATTTCCTCTTGAGTCTAAAACCTCTAATGCTTCTATGTTTTTTATGGCTAAAAAATCTTTCATAAATACCTCCCTTCTTATTTTAGCCATTTTTTCCAGTTTTATACATATTAACAAGCTTTCTTATTCCTCAACTGCATAGCATAATTTATTGTAGTTTCATTTATTTCGCCTGAAGAAATTCTTGCAATCTCTTCTAATGTCTCTTTTTCATTTAATAATTTTATATTAGTATTAGTTCTTTCATCAACAACCTTTTTACTAATAAAATAATTATAATCTGCAATTGCTGCAATACTTGGTAAATGTGAAATACATAATACTTGATGATTTTTAGATATTCCATCTAATTTTTCTGCAACTGCATTTGCTGCTTTTCCACTTATTCCTGTGTCTATTTCATCAAATATTAATACTGGCATTTTATCTGTATCTGCCAATACTTTCTTAATTGCTAGCATTATTCTTGACATTTCTCCACCTGAAGCAATTTTTGATAATGGCTTTTCATCTTCTCCTAAGTTTGTTCTTATGAAAAATTCTACTTCATCTTTTCCATTTTCAAAAAATTCTTCTTCATTATAATCTACGTGTATATTAATTTTTGCATTTTTCATTTCTAGTTCTTCTAATACTTCATTTATACTATTACTTAAATTTTTTCCATATTCATTTCTTAGTTTGCTCATTTTTTGAGCTAATTCTATCATCTCTATTTTTATTTGTTTTAGCTCTTTTTTCAATTTATTGTTATATTCATCTAAATTTTCTATATGCTCAATTTCTTCTTGGATTTCGTTTTTATAATCAATTATTTCTTTTATATCATTTCCATATTTTCTTTTTAAAGAATATATTAAATCAAGTCTTTCTTCAATTTCATTCCTTTCTTCTTCATCAAAATATACATCATCTTTGTAACTTGAAATGTCTCTTGATATTTCTTGCAATTCATAATATATACTTTTTAAATTGCTTGATATTTTTTCATATACATTGTCAATATTTTCTATTTTTTCTAATGCTCTTATTGCTGTGTTTAAACTATCTATACTATTTTCTCCAATTGCAATATCTGCTTCATTTAAGTTCTTTGATATCTTTTCTGAATTAAGCATTATTTTTCTTTTTTCTTCTAACTTTTCTTCTTCATCTTCTTTTAAATTTGCCTCTTCTATTTCATTTACTTGATATTTCAACAAATCTAGCTTTCTTTCTCTTTCTTTTTCATCTCCATAATTTGCTTTTAGTTCTCTTTTTATTTCTAGATATCTTTGATATTTTTCTTTATATTCATTTTTAATATTTGATAGTTCTTCTCCAACATATCCATCCAAATATTTCAAATGAAATTTGTTATCTAGCAAGCTTTGATTATCATTTTGTCCGTGTATTTCAATAAATTTGCTCATAAAGTTTTTTAGTTCATTTACTGTAACCATTCTTCCATTTATCTTACACATATTTTTTCCATTTGAATTGATTTCTCTTGATACAATTATATTTCCATCTATTGAATTTTCATTTTCTGGCTCATACATACAAATTTCTACAAATGAATTTGTTTCACCTTTTCTTATCATTTCTTTAGAAAATCTTCCACCTGATATTATTTCTAATGAATCTATTATTAATGTTTTTCCTGCTCCTGTTTCACCTGTTAAAACATTTAATCCTTCGTTTAAATCTATACTTAAATCATCTATTATTCCTATATTTTTAATGTGTAATGTTGATATCATAAAAAGACCTCCTAAAAATTTTACAGAACAAATTATCTGCGATTTTTTGTTTGGTATTATTATATATTTTTCATTTTAAATTGTCAATAGTTTTACAAACATTTTTTTGTATTTTTTATTTACAATTTTCGACAAAATAATGAGACATTTTAGGACTGTCCCAAATGTCTCAAAAATCTTTCTTTTTTATATTCTGAATTACTTGAATCTATAAACTCAACTTTTCCTTTAATTTGTGAATTATTTATTAAATCATTTTCTTCTAATAAATCTCTCAAATGTTTAGCCAAATTAGGAGCACCATTAAAAAATTTTACATTTCCTAATACTTGCGCAATTTGTCCCTGGACCAAAGGATAATGTGTACATCCCAAAACCACATTTTCAATTTTTCCAACATATTCAGAAAGATTTTCTTTTAAATATTTTTGTATTTTTTCTTCATTCCCCTCTTCTATTATATCAGCTAGTCCTTTACATGCCATTAAATAAGTTTTATGATTATCATATTTTTCATATAATTTATGAAATTTTTCACTTTCAATTGTTCCCTTTGTTGCCATTACTAATGTTGGCTTTTCATATGCAAAATCATGTACCATTTTATATGCTGGCTCTATTGCTATTATTATTTCTTGAGGATATTTTTCTCTTAATTTTTTAGCAGCTTTTGCACTTGCTGTATTGCATGCTATTACTATTGCTTTGCATTCTTGGTCAATAAACTTTTTTACAATTCTATCACACATATTAAAAATTTCTTCATCAGATTTGTCCCCATATGGATTGTTTTTTGAGTCACTATAATATATGTAATTTTCATTAGGGAGAATTTTTATTATTTCTTTTAAAACTGTTACTCCACCTATTCCAGAATCAAAAATTCCTATACTGTTTTCTCTGTTCATTTTCAGCTTAACTTCCTTTGTTACTTTTTTATACATTATACAAAATTCTATTATATTAAACAAGTAAAATTATAAAAAAGTTTCTCAAAATTCAAATATTATGTTATAATAACAAAAAATACATATATTTATTAAGAAATGGAGTTTATTATAGAAAATGAATGTTTACGTAGCATTAAATGAACTAATAGAATATATTGAAAATCATCTAACTGATGAAATATCATATAGCAAGCTTGCAACATTTTTAGGAACAAATGAATATACAATGCAAAGTTTATTTACTTTACTTTGCAATATATCTATTGCAGACTATATTAGAATGAGAAGATTATCTGAAGCAGGATTTGATATATATAAATCAAATGCAAAAATAATTGATATTGCATTAAAATATCAATATGAAAATCCTACCTCTTTTTCAAGAGCTTTTGAAAAATTTCATGGCATAAAACCAAGTCAAGTAAAAAGCCATCCTGAAAAATTAAAAGTTTATACTAAAATTGTTTTTAATGAACAAATTTCTATAAATACTGAAAAGATAGAATATAGTATTGTTGAACTTGATGAATTAACATTATATGGGAAATATATTAATACAACATTTGAAACAATTTCAAAGGATGCTCCTAATTTCTGGCAAAAAATGTTTAGAGAATATCCTCAGTATTATGATATATTAGACTATGGGATGACAGTTTATTTAGATAATGAATTAGAAAATAATGATAGGTTTTCAACTAAACATTATGAATATTGGATATTATCAAAAACTCCTCTTCCTGATTTTAAAAAATATACTCTTCCTAAAAGTAAATGGTTAAAACTTAGTGTTTCATCTTATCTTCCAAAAGATATTCACGAGTTAGTATTGAAATTTTACTTATCTTTCTTACCTAGTTGCAAATATAACATTAAATCACTTCCAGAACTTGAATATTATCATAATGGTATGGCTGATTTTTTAGTTGCTATCGAAGATTAAATATTTAAAACTGATTTTTTTTATAAAGAAAAAGTCAGTTTTTTTATTTGCATTCCTGCTATAATTTAATTATAAAATGAAAGGAATGAAATTAATTATGAAAAAAGAAAGTATATATGAAATATATCTTACTTGTAGTCATGTAACACCTGAAGTTTGGCTTAGTTTTTTGAATTCTATTTCTAAATTAAATGGACTTTTTAGAAGATGGAATATTTATATTACAATAAATAAAAATGAAGTTCGATATTTTTTAAAAACTCAGCGTTCTATTCCTCCTATTATAAGCTCTTTAAGTGAGTTTTTGATAAAGAAAACAGATTTAAAAACTGAAGATATTTTAAATTTTTCTTCAAGAAAAGGACAATATTTTATATTAACTAATAAAGAAAATAATATATTAGATGTATTTGATAAAGCAGAAACAAAATATAATCAAAGTTTAACTTTAGTTGATTTTTCTATATTTAGTTTTAAAAAAGACCATTTTTTTACAAAAACTAATCTATTTTTTAAGAAATGTAATAAAAATAAATTGATTAATAAAAAAGCTTTATTTGTCATACCTCATTTATTTTTAAGCCTTGACTTTTCTATTTACAACCGTTTCTTTTATAAAAAAAATGCAAATGAATATTTAGATATTCAAAAGACATTACCATTTCTAAGAAGTGATAATTCTAATGCATTATTAAAAGTTGATACTTTTCCTTATTTGTCTGATGATTATTATTTGTGTCAACATGATTATGATTTTGATAAACATTCTATTATTATTGGGTCTAGTGGAACTGGTAAATCAAAATTGCTTAGTAGTATGATTAGTAATATTTCCAAAAACTATGGTGATATGTCTCATTATAAATTTGTTGTAATAGATCCACATGCTAGCATAAAAGATGATATTGGAGGTCTAGATAATACAACCGTTATTGATTTTAAAGATAATTCTGATAGTTGTGATTTATTTATGAATGTACCTCAAAAGGATATGGTGGCTTCAACTGAATTAATGTTATCTTTATTTAAAACTTTAATGGAAGATCAATATAATTCTAAACTTGAAAGAGTATTAAGACATAGTGTTTATTTATTGATGCAGTTTCAAGGTTTGAATTTTAAAAATTTAAGAAATTTAATTTTAGATGTTGAATATAGAAGTAGTCTAATTAATAAACTACAAAATGTTCTTCCTGATAGTATTATAAACTTTTTCCTAACAGATTTTAATGATTTAAAATCAAAATCTTATGAAGAGGCTATTTCTCCTATAATTTCTTTTATTGATGAAATGGATTTACTTCCTGCTTTTCGTGAGTCTGATTATAAGCCTCAAATAAAAGATGTTATTAATGAGAATTTTTTAACTATATTTTCTCTTGACCAATCTGTATTGGGAAAAAAGGTTACAAAAACAATATCTGGTCTTGTTATGCAACAATTACTAGAACTAATTCAATCTTATACATTTGATAAGCATATTGTGTTAGTAATTGATGAAGTTGCATTAGTTGAAAATCCTATTTTAAGTAGATTTCTTTCAGAAGCCAGAAAATATAATTTATCACTTATTTTGATACAACAATATTTTAGTCAAATAAGTGAAGATGTTAGAAAAGCTATTTTTGCGAATGTTTCTAATTTTTATGTTTTTCGTGTTTCTAAATCTGATGCTATTTTATTAGAAAAAAATTTGCAAATGAATGTCGCTGTTTATAATTCATATAAAGTAAAACTTAAAATTTTGACAGAATTAAAAAACCGTGAATGTATAGCAAGAATAAGTAATAATGGTGTTCTTCTCCCTGCTTTTAAAGCAAAAACTTTGGATTTTACACCTTGCCCTAATATTATAGTAAATCAAATTTTAAAGAAAAGTAATGTTTCGGAAGATTTCAAACCAATTAAGCAATATATTAAACCTTCTTTAAAATCTGAAAAAACATTTTCTTTTGGAATAGATAATTCTGTTATTTCACTAAATGATATTATGGCTTCTCAGTCTTCTAGTAGAAAAGAGGTAAAAGTATATGGATGAAAAAATTGCAAATCAAATTACTAATAAAGTTTTAAGTATGATATTTGACCAAAAAGTTTCTTTTCCAATTGATACTATCCTTTCTAAATTTGCTTTTGATGTTAAGCTTCCTAAAAAAGTTTTTGATAGTATAACAGGACAAGAAACTTGGACATCAAATATTAATAGTACTAGCTTTATTACACAGTCAAATATGGAAAAATATGATGAAAAAAATGGTTGGCTATTGTCTAAAAGAAATGTAAGTAATTTAAAAGATATTTTAGAAATTTGGAAAAAGGTTAATTATACAACTACTGAAAGACAATATGATTGCATTAATGTTAGCCAATGTGACCCTATTTATAATTGTGAAAATGCTTTTCGTTGTACTGATTCACGAAGATGTAAAAATATTGTTTTTTGTGATGGATGTGATTCCTGTGAATTTTCTATTGCTTGCCAAAGAAGTGCTAATTGTAATTTTTGTTTGAGGGTTGATGATTCTGGGAATTGTACAAATAGCTATAATGTTATTTGCTCAAATGGTATTAGTAATTCATTTTTTATTCAAGATTGTAGTAAATTGCATGAGTGTATTTTTTGCTCACATATTTCTAATAAAAAGTTCTGTATTGCTAATATGCAGTTTGAAGAAGATGAATACTTTTTTATAAAAAAATATGTTGTGGAGTGGATTTTAAATAGTATTCAAAAAAAATAGTATATATATTTGGCTGGGGTGGTAGGATTCGAACCTACGCATCGATGGGTCAGAGCCATCTGCCTTACCGCTTGGCTACACCCCAATATCTTTTTTAATATTAGCACAATTTTTTAATTTTGTCCATAATTCAGCCAATAATTTTAAAGGGATTAATCTATTTTAACCCCTTTAATTTATTCATATGTAAAAGTCATAAAATTAATATCATTGATATCACCATTATTATTGTTAATATTATTGTCATCAATATTAACATTATTATCAATTAAAACGCCCGTATAGATTTCAAATTCTTCACTTTCTAATTTACCAGTATCAACAGCTGTTCCCTCTAAAATATCTACTTTTAAAACTCCATTCCCCTCTAAATTTGTCAATTCAATTTGATATATTCCACCATCTGTTATATCCTCAATTTTATCAGATTTTATACTTACATAATCCACATATTCATCATTAATTTTTATATTTAAGTAGTCATTATTTAAAAATACTTCTTTTAAATTTCTATCAGTAATTTTAATTTTTATTGTAATAATATCTGATTTATTGGCATGTTCTTTATTAGTTGTGTTACTGTTTTCGATGCTTAATAATTCTATTTTAGGTTTTGTTCTATCTATGTTAAGTTTTGCTACTTCAAATTGATATTGAAATATATATTTAGCTTGTATAGTGCTAGATATAGAAATTATAAGCATGTTTACTATTAGCATAATTAATAATTTTATATATATTTTATTTTTTATATTTGTCACCTCCTAATATTTTGAATAACACTCTTCAGTCCATTTAATTTTTTATATTTTTACTTGTTCTGAATAAACTCTTACTTGAATTTTTTCCATAATATCATTTATTGTATTTGAATCATCTTTATTATATGTTATTTTTATTTTGTACTCTCTTTCTTCCTTTTTGTCTTTTGAAATTTGCATATAATCAGTTTTATTGTTATTCAAGTTGATTTTATTTTCATTTTCATAAAGCTCTATATTTACTAAATCATTTTCATTGTGCAAAATTTCAATATAATACTTTAAATCAGTTTGTGTAACTTGATTTTCTTCATTGTAATTTTTCACTTTAAAAGTATATGTTCCAGTGTTATTTAAAGCAGTTATATCTATACTTGGATTATTTTCTACCACTAAAATCGGCTCTGCTATTTCTGTTTTACTTTTTATAATGAATTCCTCTATTGATTTTCCCATACTATAACCACAAAATAGTAGCACACTTATTATGGCAATTATTAAAATTGTTGTTAATAATTTTGCTCCTTTTTCATATGTTGTATTTTGTTTATATAGCTTTCCTTTACTTATTATAGGTAAATTTGAATATTTTATATTATCTTTTTTATTCATAAAGTCTCCTCTCTAAATCTTTATATTTATGTCTTTATATTTTTATTTTATATAATTTCATTTTCATATTTTTTATTTTTTTCTATTAGCTCTGTGGCTCAATTTGTGTACCTGTTATAATTATATCAAATGTATAATCATTTATTTCTTTAGCATTTTGAGTGTCTATTGCATCACTTTTAGAGATTTCTTCAGCTGTTGTTCCTGTTTCATATTTCCAATTCCACCCAATTATTAAATCTTTTACTTTATTTTCATCATTTGCATTTATTACACCTGTTAAATCTTCTTGTAAATCTGATAATGTATTATATGTTTTTCTATCATATACAAACTTTAAATTTGTAGGTTTTGGAGATTCATTTTCAAATTTTATAACATAATTAATACCAACTTCTAGACCTGTTGCATCTAATTTTATATGAAACTCTCCTTCTGTTCCTGGAGCTATTTTGTTATCTAATAAACTTGAATTATTCATTGTAGATTTTAGTGATATTGTTTGCAATTTTTCTTCATTTTCATTCACTTTAAAACTCCAGCTTGCAATATTCGCAGTCCCTTTTCCCATGATTTTAGACATATATCTTGCAAATGTTTGTCCTCCTACAAATGACAATACTATTGCAATTATTGCAATAACTATTAATACTATTTTCTTTTTCTTGTTCAATAGCATTCCTCCCTTATATTCAATTTTTGTTTTTTGGATTTTTTAATTTGATTTTCTGATTTAAGCAAAGTTCTCCTGAACTGCTTTTTGAATTAAATTTTATAAAAAATATGAAAATGTGATTAGATTATACTTCCAAAAAGGCTATTTGTCAACAAAAACTTTTCGACAAAAAATGACAAAACTGTTTTCAGTTACAGTTCAGTCTTAATTTTATAGAGTAGTTCTAAATGCCTTACTGAACTGTAATGTTTTTTTCTCATTTTCTATTTACCCCTATTATTCCTCCTAAAATTCCAAATACGACCGCTGTAATAATCATTATAACTGATTGTATATTTAATGAAAATTTCCAATTTAAAATACTAGATATTAAATAAATTGTTATAATGTAAATTCCACCTATTAGTCCACCATTAATTAAACCGTTTTTCTTTATTTTTATATTTACCAAAGAGCTTCCTATTAATATGCTTATTGCTGTTATTATCATTATTACTGGATTTATTGCACTTTCTTGTATGTTTGTATATGTTAGTATTATTGAAAATATTATTAGCATAATTACTGTTGCTATTAGTGAAATTCCAACTCCTTTTAAGATGTTTATTAGCGTTTTATTTTCATTTACTTGCATATTTTCCATAATATTTCCTCCAAAATTTTATTTACTAAATTATATTAGATAATTATTTTAAATATGCATTTTTTCGAACCAATTGAAGATAAAATAATAATTTTGTTTTTATATTACGCTTATAAATTAAACAAGTTTTGGAAAAGTTGACACATTTTGAAAAAAATATAAGACCTTCAATTTCTTGAAAGTCTTGATATTATTGGCTGGGCTGGCTAGATTCGAACTAGCGCATGCCAGAGTCAAAGTCTGGTGCCTTACCGCTTGGCTACAGCCCAATATATAAATAAAACTGGGGTGGAAGATGGGACTCGAACCCACGGTCTCCAGTGCCACAAACTGGCGCGTTAACCAACTACGCTACATCCACCATGGCTTCCGTGCTTGTTTTCTTGGCACTTTTATATTTTAACTCATTTTCCCCACATTTGTCAACCCCTATTTTTATATTTTTCATTAAAAAATCCGAAAAATTTAAGAAGTGCCCATACAGACACTTCTTATAGTAATTATTCAGATTTATACACTACTATTGGCATTTCCTTATTAATGATTTCATAAATTTTTTCAGCAGCCTCAAACGGAAGATTTATGCAACCATGAGAACCATTATTAATATAAATGTCACCTCCAAAAGTATTTCTCCAACTTGCATCATGTAAACCTATGCCTCCATTAAAAGGCATCCAATAATCTACATGTGACTGATATGAATAGCTGCCATTTGGCAATTTATCTCCTCTTAATATTCTATCTTTTTCTTTATAAGTAAGAGTATAAATACCAGTTGGAGTTTCATGCCCTTTGTTTATACATCCAGTTACACAGTCTGTTTCAACTTCAAGATTTCCATCTACATATACCCAAACTTTTTGTCTACTCAAATCAATTTCTATATAAGATTTTCCTAAAACATTATTTTTAGTAGATACTTCCTTTTTGGTATAGCAAGGTTCTCTAGTTACTTTTTCTTGATTTGATAATTCTTCCTTTAATTTTTCAATTTCTGCCGTTGTATTAATTTGATACCCATAATTGCCTCCCTTTACTGAAATGGTAGAATCTTTACCTGTTGGCTTAAATTTTCTCGTTATTCCAGTAGTGTCAACCAAGGGAGCTAACTTATCTGTAACAAATTTCTCAACATTTTGATTCCAAAAATCATCATCTTTAAAATAGTTTCCATCTTTATCTTGTGCAAGCCAAGTATATAATGTATTAGCACTTAACTCATATTCTTCTCTCTTTGGAAGTTGATAGGTTATTTTTGCACTTATAAATGAATTTAGCTCTTCTAAAGTTGAATCTTTTTTGGGAAAAGCATACAAATTTTGCATTGAAATGCTAGTTTTGCCTTCTTCAATTGCTTTTGAGACTTCTTTCAGTACCTTTTTTAAATTCAAATAATAAACATCTTGTTCTTTTATTTCAAACCGTTTACTCTTTGTATTAAAATAGTACTTTATTTTTGTCTTTTCTTTCATGTAATCTTTTTTCAATTCTTTCTTACTTGAAAGCAATTTTTTTAGCTTACTAGTGTCATACGAAAAATTATCTAAATTATGTGTTCCCCCTGTTAAAAATATCCTTCTTCTTTGCCGCTCTTTAATGCTGTGTAACTCTTGGTCCAAATTTTTAATTGTAAGTTTAATTTCCTCTCCTGAAATTTTTTCTACTTCATTATCCTTAAAAACAATTTCAAGAACATACTTATCTTCCTTTTGTTGAATTACTTCATTTGCTTCTTCAACTGTCATTGATGAACAGTCTATTCCATTAATAATTGTATTGTTACAAAAAACGTTTTCATACTTATATCTTATTATGATATATCCAATAAGAATGATAAGTATAAGTACCTCTAGCAATAAAATAGTAACCTTTCTCCTTGCTCTCCGCTTCATATAAATCCTCCTCTTTCATTTTTTTGAATAAAATATTCCTTTTATTCTTTATATAATGGCACTTTATCCATTATATATTCAATTTTACATAAAGTCAATATTTATTTGACTTATTATTATAATGTATGTATAATTAATATTAATATGCCAATGGCAAATTATTTAAGAAAAGAGTGTTTTACATGTTAAATTATTTAGAAAAATTAGAATATAATAAAATTTTAGAAAAACTATCAAGCTATGCAATAACATATTTAGGAAAAAATTTATGTCTAAACCTACTCCCTTCTAGCAATAAAGAGGAAGTAAAAAATATGTTAAAAGAAACTGAAGAGGCTGTAAATCTTCTATACAGATGTAATACTCCTCCAATTTCTGAAATAGCTGATAATACAATTAATATAAAAACAATTGAATCATATGGAACACTTTCAATAAAATCAATTTTAGAATTAGCTAATATATTAAAGATTTCAGAAGATTTAAAAAAATATTTTTCTGCTGATTTTATTGATGCTAATGAATTTTTATGCTTGAAGGATATTTTTTCTAATTTATATTCGAATACATCAATTACTGAAAAAATATCAAAATGTATAATTGATGAAAATAACATTGATGATAAAGCTTCAAAAGAATTAGCAAATATAAGAAAAAAACAAAGAAATATTGAGCAAGATATAAAATCAAAACTAAATACATTTCTTCATTCTTCAACATATTCAAAATACATTCAAGAAAATGTTGTTACAATTAGAAATGATAGATATGTAATTCCTGTTAAAGAAGAATATAGAAGCCAAATAAAAGGATTCGTACATGATATTTCAAGTTCAGGATCTACTGTATTTATAGAACCAATTTCTGTTTTTGAATTGAATAACGAAATTGCAAATTTAAAAATTGAAGAAAATTTAGAAATTGAAAAAATATTACAAAATTTAAGTAAGTTATTTTATCCTTATGCAGAAGAAATAAAAAAAGATATTGTATGTATTGGACAACTAGATTTTATATTTGCAAAGGCTAAATATTCTAGAGCTATCAAGGGAATTACTCCTTTAATAAATGATAATAAAGAAATTAAATTAATAAATGCAAAACATCCATTACTTGACCAAAATATTGCTGTCCCAATATCACTTGAATTAGGAACAAGTTTTAATACTTTAGTAATTACTGGTCCAAATACAGGTGGAAAAACAGTAACTTTAAAAACAATTGGACTTTTAACTGCAATGGCTTGTAGTGGTCTTAATATTCCAGCTCAGGAGAAAACTTCTATATATGTTTTTGATAAAATATTTGCTGATATTGGTGATGACCAAAGCATTTCCGATTCACTTAGTACTTTTTCATCACATATGAAAAATATTGTTGATATTGTAAATAATGCTACTGAAAATTCATTAATTTTGGTTGATGAGTTAGGTTCTGGTACTGACCCAATTGAAGGTGCTTCACTTGCAATTAGCATTTTAGATTACTTTAAAAATAATCAGTCATTGACTGTTGCAACTACACACTATCAGGAATTAAAAAAATATGCTTTAGTAACTGATGACTTTGAAAATGCATCTGTTGAATTTGATATAGAAACACTTTCCCCTACTTATCACCTTTTAATTGGTGTTCCTGGAAAAAGTAATGCTTTTGAAATTAGTAAAAAACTTGGACTTTCAGAAAATATTATTGATAAAGCAAAATCAAATTTAAATAAAAAAGATGTTGATTTTGAAGAACTGCTTAAAAACATTTATGATAATAAATCTGCAATAGAAAATGAAAAAATAGAAATTTCAAAAAAATTAGAAGATGTTTCTAAGTTGAAAAAATCTCTTGAAAAAGATAATTCTAAATTGTTAGAGCAAGAACAAGAAATTATAAATAATGCAAAAATTGAGGCCAGAAATATTTTGCTAGATGCTAAAGAAGAAGCTTCTTCAATTATTTCTAAAATGAATCAAATTAAAATTTCTAATAGTTCTAATATCGAACTAAATAATTTGAGAAATCAATTGAATACAGATATTAAAAATATTTCTATTACTTCCACTAATGAAAATAATAACCTTTCAAAAAATTTATTAGATGTAAAGGACATTAAACCAAATACAGAAGTTTTTGTTTCTTCTCTGGGACAAAATGGTATTATAGTTTCAAATATTTCTAAATCAAATGAATTTCAAGTTCAAATTGGAAGTATGAAAATGAGCATAAATATCAAGTATTTAGAAAAAGTAAAGAATTCTAATAAGAAATCTAACTCTACTGTGTCTTATAATTCTGTTTCTAAAACTAGAACTGCTAAGCCTGAAATAAATGTTATTGGATTTAATATTGATGAAGCAATTCCTGTTGTTGACAAATTTTTAGATGATTGCTATTTAGCAAAACTTCAAACAGTAAGAATCGTTCATGGTAAAGGCACTGGAAAATTGCGTGAAGGTATTCATAAATTTTTAAAGACAAATTCTCATGTTAAGTCTTTTAGAATTGGTACTTTTGGTGAAGGCGAAATGGGAGTTACAGTTGTAGAATTAAAATGAATGGGTCAAAAGGGACGCCCTTTTTTGACCCAAAAACATAAATTTTTATTTAATTAATTTGACATATATAAAATTGGGTCAAAAAGGGGCGTCCCTTCTGACCCAATTTCTTTATTTCAATTCTATCTCTATTTTCTTACTTTCTTTTAGTTCTATTTTTCTATATTTAACGCCACAACTATCAAACAACTTTCTTGAAGCAATATTATTTTCTGAAGTTGCATACTTGTCAGATAAATAAACTACCTCTTTAATTCCAGACTGAATAATAATTTTAGCACATTCATTGCAAGGAAATAAATCTACATATATTTTAGCGTTTTCTAAATCTTTTTTACTACCTCTATAATTTAAAATTGCATTCATTTCTGCATGACATACATATGGATATTTTGTATCTAAATTAGCTCCTTCTCTTGCCCATGGAAATTCATCATCATTAAATCCATTTGGTGCTCCATTATATCCTATTGATAAAATTCTATTATCATTACTTACTATACATGCACCAACTTGAGTTGATGGGTCTTTGCTTCTCATTGCTGATAATTTTGCTATTGCCATAAAATATTCTTCCCAGCTTATATAATTTTCTCTTTTTTTATTTGAATTAGTATCCATATAATCTCCTCCTTATATGAACATATTACTACATAATTTGAAAAATATCAATATTTTACAGAAAAACTTGTCAAAAAAGGACGTCCCTTTTGACAAGTTTTAGACAATATACATTATCTCATTATTAGGAAAGTATTTTTTCATCTGCTCTCTTAAAAATTTTTCACCATCTTCTCTATACTGATTCTTATACATGTATTTTCCTTTTCCTCTACCAGTCATTAATTCCTTATTATACAGATTAATTGCATTTGGAAATGCCTCTTCATTTATTTTAGTATGAACAAAACTGTATGTCATAAAAATAATTTCAAAAAATACGTCTTTTTTTACCTTTTCTGTTAGATTTTCTGACAATTGTTTTATTAATTCTGAATATAGTTCTTTCCAATTATCTATCATTATGACTGGTGCTATTAAAATTCCTATTTTATATCCCGCTTCTTTTAATTTATTTATTGCATCAATTCTACCTCTTAATCTTGATGTTCCAAATTCAACTCTATTTATAATTTGCTCTGGATTAATACTCATTCTAATTGTTACTTTTCCTTGATGCTCTATATCTAATATATCATCTACCATATCAAATTTAGTTGGAAATGTTAAATGCCCTTTTGGTGAATTTTTAAAATTTTCAATAGTCCATGGCAAGTTTCCTGTTATTGTATTTTCTAAAATCAAATCACTATTGCTTCCTATTTCAAATGTTAAATCTTTTTCCGATTTATTCGCAACTTTTATTATCTTATCTAGCATTTGTTCTCTATTTACAAACAGTCTTAAATATGCACATTTATTATAATTACATACCAAATAACAATACATGCATGCTGCTGTGCATCCTGATGATGTATATGGCACTAAATAATCTGATGTTTTATGGTTTTCTACAAATTTATGTGTTTTTCTTATTCCTATAATTAAATTTCTTTTCATGTCCATAAATTCGCTGTTTTGTTTTTTTCTCATTTCTTCTATATTATTATGATTTTCTATTTCTATTTTAGGTATTTCTTTATATTTTTCTAATAATTGTTTTCCTAATTCGTAATTTTCAATTTCTTTTTCAAAATAAATAGCTTTAGGTTTAAACATAATTTTTCTCCCTTCATTGGATTATTATAATTAGTTTAACCTAAAGCTTTTGTTTTATTTATTTTCTTACATAAGTTATATATTCATAATCAAAATCATTTATTCCATCAGCTGGACCTTTTTCTCTGGATACTTCTTTCCATTCTTCTTCATTTATTTTTGGAAATATTGTATCTCCTTCAAAGTCTTTATCTAGTTGTGTTACATACATTTTTTTGCAATATGGCATTAATAAATTATAAATAATTGCTCCACCTATTACAAAATGTTCTTCTTCATCATCAATATATTCTTGTAATTCTAGAAGAGAATGTACGACTTTTACATAGTCTGAATCTATATTGAAATCAGGATTTCTACTTAATATAATGTGCATTCTATTTGGCAATATTCCACCTAAAGATTCAAATGTTTTTCTTCCCATTATCATTGTATGTCCTGTTGTTTTTTCTTTAAATCTTTTTAAATCATCTGGTAATTTCCAAAGCATGCTATTATCTTTCCCTATTACATTGTTTTTTGCTTTTGCTACTATTATACTTAACATTTGTTTTTCTCCTATTCTTATATTAACTTATTAATCCAATTACCTATTTTTTCCCTAGTGATATTTAGATTTCCTTGTCCATTTCCTAATTGTATATTAGGCTTATTAGTTCCATGAAAATCAGTTCCACCTGAAATATATAAATTATATTTTCTAGTTAGTTCAATTAGGTTATCTGTTTGTTCTTGTGTAAATAATGAGTAATAACATTCTAATCCATCTATATTATATTTATTTATAAAATTTTCAATTACATCTAATATATTTTCAATATGATATATGTAAGGATGTGCTAAAAATGCAATTCCTCCTGCTTTATGTATTAAATCTATAATTATATTAGGTTCTAAGTAATCTTTTGTTTCATCTATAAAAAATATACTATTATTATTACTTTGTGCATCCCTATAAAAATTAGTTTCAATTTTTACATTATTCTCAAACAATATTTTTTCATTTTCTTTGTATTTTTTTATTTCTTTTTCAAATATTGCTGAAGCATATACATTTTCTATAGGATTAATACTTATATTTTCATCAAATTTTAATCCTATATTTTTACCAACCTTTTTTAAATATTCCAAATATTTTATTTGTTTTTCTACTCCACTATGAAGATTTAAAAATTCTTCTATAGTTGATGTTTCAAATCCATATCCTAATATTTCTATTGGTAATTTATATTCAGGAAATACACATTTAAATTCACAACCTGTTATAATGTTCCCTTTATATATTTTCTTTGCATCTATATTATTTAATTCATTATATGCTTTTACACAATCGTGGTCAGTTATAGAAATTATCTCCATCTTTTTATTTTGTGCTTCTTCTAATATTTCTTTTAATGAATAACTGCCATCTGAATAAGTAGTATGTATATGTAAATCTATCACTTTCTACTCTCCTAAAATTCTTCTATTGATAATTTAGCATAATAATCAGGGTTAAATTCCTCATCATATGGTACATCATCAAATATTTCTGGCATTTGTTCTTTAAAATATTTTAACAATGGAATCATAACTTGTCTAATTGATGGATGAACATGATTATTTGCTCTTAAACTAAATATATGTTTCCACTCTCTAATATTTGCTGTCATTGTATATTCTCCCGCTGTAGAATGAGGTAATAATTCTCTACACATATCAGTTGTAGCTCCTAATTCTTTCATTTTCATATATCCTTTTTCTATTTCTTGCATTGTGTTTTTCCATGTTTGGTACATTTCTTTATCTTCTATATATATAGGATTCATGAATGCAATTTCATTACCATATTTATCTTTATCATAACTACAATATCTAGTTGATTCTACTGCAAAGCTTGCAAATCTATGTCTAGTTAAATCTTTATATGAACCAACATCACTATAAATTCTAACCGTTACTTTCTCATGTTCTAATACTGATTCATGCCCTCTTGTAAGGCAATTTTTTATTAAATTTTTATAACTATCTTCTGTAATTTTTCCTTCAGAACGATAACATGTTCTACATGCTCTTTCTATCCTTTTCATTATTTCTTTACCATCGAATTTTTCAACTTTTACCCATGGTTCTACAATTCTCATAATAATTCCTCCTATAATTTATAATTCAAAAGAATTATATCATATTGATTTACATTTTTCTACATTTTTATATATTTTTTTATTGCAATATACATTTTATTTTCTTTTAAAATTTGCAATCTTACTTAACTTCCCACTTTGGCACATATTCCTCTTCATGTTCTCCAAGTTCCTGAATATAACCATTTTCTAGATTTAATCTATACAAATAACTTTCAATTTCATCATATTCTTCTTTTGTAAGCTTTCTATTAATATCTTCTATTTCTTTTGCCTTATATGTAGGAAAATACTGAACCATAACACTTACATAAACATCATTCATATTATCATTAATCCATTTTAAAACTTTTCTTGAATTCAAAATATGATTTGGTAAAACTAGATGTCTGATAATCATACCTTTTTGCATAATTCCATCTTCATTAAAAACAGGTTGTCCAACTTGCCTGTGCATTTCTTTTATTGCATTTGTTGCAATTTCAAAATAATTGTCCACTTTTGATAAACGTTTTGCCAATACATCATCTGAATATTTTAAATCTGGTAAATATATATCTATGTAGCCCTCTAACATCTTCAAAGTTTCCACTTTTTCATATCCATTTGTATTATAAACTATTGGTATATTAAGTCCATTTTTTCTTGCAATTTTTATTGCTTCAATTATTTGTAGCACATAACTTGTTGGTGTTACTAAATTTATATTTTCAACATCTTTTTCTTGTTGTTTTATAAATATTTCTGCTAATTCTTGTATTGAAATTTCTTTACCTTTTCCCTGTTGACTTATTTCATAATTTTGGCAAAATACACAATTCATGTTACAATTTGAAAAAAAGACTGTTCCAGAGCCTTTTTTTCCACTTATACATGGTTCTTCAAAATTATGTGTTGAATATAATGCTATTTTTACTGTATCTTTTGATTTACATCTTCCTACTTGTCCATCTAACCTATTGCCCCCACAATTATGAGGACAAATTGTGCATTTTTCTAACATTTATTGCTCCACACTTTCTACAAATAATTTTTCTTCTTTGTCTTTAATTATTTTTACTTTTTTTGTAGTAAATTTATCTATATTTTCTTTTACAACTTCAATTGCTCTTGTTTCACTTTCATTACTTTTAATTGTTGCAACTGTTTCTTGGTTTAAATTTTTTATATAGATATCATAAACCTCAGTTTCATCTTCTAATCCCATTGCATTTTCATAATCTTCTAAATATTCCACTATTTCTACTTCATAACCATCTTTAGTTTTATTTATTTCCTTGATATAGAACATGTCATCTTGTGTATCTAAGCCAATTCCTGTTGTTATATATTTATCTAAATCTTCATTATAATATATATATTCAGAGCCTTCTTTAGGAAACTGTTTTGTAAAATCATTTCCAAATATTTCAATTGCTTTTTCTTGGATTTCATCATATGATAATTCGTAATTTTCTAAATTTTTCTTTACGACTTCCCATACCCACAAATCTGGTGCATTATTAATATTATCAAATTTTGGTAATGCTTCTTCAGTTATTTCTTGCCACATATATATTTGAGATATATAGTCTTCAATTTTTTGCACCTCTGAAACAGTTATATTATTTTGATTTATATTATTCTTATATATAAACGTTCCAATAAAAATTACTAATAATATACATATTATTGCTAGCAGTTTTTTCATCGGCTCCATCTCCTAGATTATTGTTTAATCTCTGCTTTTTCCTCTACACCTGTTGCAATTACAGTTACTTGTACTTCATCTCCCATATTTTCATCAATTACAGTTCCAAATATGATGTTTGCATCTTCACTTACTTTTTCATTAATGATAGTAACTGCACTGTTTATTTCCATAAGTCCTAATTCATTATTCCCTTTAACATTGAATATTACACCTTTTGCACCGTCTATTTTGCTTTCTGTTAATGGATTTTCTATTGCTTGTCTTACCGCTACTTCTACTTTCTTCTCTCCTGATGCTTTTCCTATTCCCATATAGGCTTTTCCTCTATAGTTTATTGTTGTCTTAATGTCTGCAAAATCTATATTAACTTCACCTACTGATGTTAATAAATCTGTTATACCTGTGATTCCTTGCTCTAAAATATTATCTGCTAATGAAAATGCATTGTTTAATGTTACTTTTGAATCTGTTATTTTTAAAAGACTATCATTTAAAACAACTATTAAATCATCAACATTATTTTTTAATCTTTCTATTCCTTTTTCAGCTCTTAGTTTTCTTGCTTTCCCTTCAAATGCAAATGGTTTTGTTACTATTCCAATTGTTAATATTCCCATTTCTTTTGCAATTTCTGCTACAATTGGTGCAGCACCTGTTCCAGTTCCTCCACCCATTCCAGCTGTTATGAATACTAAGTCTGCCCCTCTTAATATATCTTTTATTTCTTCTTTATTTTCTATTGCAGCTCTTTCTCCTATAATTTCATTAGCTCCTGCTCCTAGTCCTCTTGTTGTTTGTACTCCTATTTGTAGAGTATTACTTGTTCTTGCTCTTTTTAGTATTCCTGTTTCTGTATTTATCATATAGAATGATACTCCTTGTACATTGTCTTCTATCATTCTTGTTATTGCATTATTTCCTGCTCCACCTACTCCTATTACTTTTATTTTTAGTATTTTGTCTAAATCTCTAATATCGCTCATTATTCAACTTCCTCCTTGATTTGCTTTTTATTTTGCTTTGTTTCTTATTATATATAAAAAAAGTCAAAAATACAACTATTTTTGGCTTTTTTTAATTATTTTAATAAATTTATATCAACTTCTATAACTTAAATATACAATGAGGCATTTTCTTTACTTCTATCTATATAATGAGTATGTAATAATTCTTCGCTTAATTCGCTTAATGGTGAATTAAAATAATCTTTGTATATTTTTATTATATCAGGATTCTCATGAGAAAATCTTATTTTTTGGTTGTCATCACGTTTATACAAATTAGCAATCCTATTCTTTTTTATTTCATCTTCTTTCATTATATTAATTTTAGGTTGACCTCCGCCACCAATACATCCACCAGTGCAATTCATAATTTCAATATAATGATATTTTGAAGTACCATTTTTTACGTCTTCTAATACTTTTTTAGCATTGCTTATGCCATCAATAATTGCTACTTTTAATTCTAAATCTTCTATTTTTATAGTAGCTTCTCTTAAGCCATTATAGCCTCTTACACTATGGAATGATATATCTTTTGTTTCTAAATTATTACCTGTTATTAAATAATATGCTGTTCTAAGAGCAGCTTCCATAACTCCACCTGTATTTCCAAATATAACTCCTGCTCCACTTCCTTCTCCTAAAATTGAGTCAAATGAATCTTCTTTAATATCTTCATATTTTATATTTTTTTCATGGATATGTTCTTCTAATTCATAAAGTGTTAGAACTAAATCTGTTCCATTAATTTCTTCTCTATTAATTTCATATTTTTTTGCTGTGCAAGGAGTAATTGCTACTGTAAAAATATCCTTCTTTTCTATGTTCTTGATTTTTGTAAAATAATTTTGAACAACCATTCCCATCATGCCAATAGGACTTTTACAAGTAGAAATATTATCTAGTATTTCTGGATAAAATTGTTCTGCATATTTTACCCATGCAGGACAACAACTAGTAAACATTGGTAGCTTTCCATTATTTTTTATTCTGTGTACAAGTTCACTTGCTTCTTCCATAATTGTTAAATCTGCTGCAAAAGTAGTGTCTAGCACATAGTCAAATCCTAATTGTTTTAAAAAGCCTACTAATTTATTTTGTGTGAAGCTTCCACTTTCTAATCCAAATATATCTCCAAAGGCAACTCTTGTAGATGGTGATGTATATGCTATTAAAATTTTTCCTTCTTTTTTGGCGTTTAATAATTTATTTATATCATTTTTAGGTGTTAATGCTTTAACAGGACAAGTTTGAACACATTGTCCGCAATTAACACATAATTCGCTTTTTTCTTCGAAGTTCATGTCTTCTTTGTTTATACATGTAGTTTTGCACATACCGCAATTAATACATTTTTCGTTATTTCTAATAATTGCTACATTATTATTACTTATTTTTACTTTTATAGAGTTTTCTTCATTATTATCTATAGTTTCTTCTGATTCTTCTGTTTCTTCAACTAATTCAAATAATGCTTTTGGAACTCCACATAATGGACATACCCAGTCTTCTGGTAAGTCTTCAAATTTAATTTTTTCTTTTGCTTCATCATATATGTGTCCACATATTTTACACTTATACTTTTTCATTTTTACCTCCTAAATTACTTTTTCTATTACTATTGTATTCTCATATTAACATATTAAGAAATTAATTGTCAATTTAAAATTTATTTTTTTAGGTACTTTTAAATAACTCTAATATTAATTGTTTTACCTCACTATTTCAGCTTATATCCCAATTTACTATGAATTTCTTTATGGCAATTTGAACATACTAAAATACATTTCTGTGCTTCTGCTTTATATTCTTTCCATGACATTGTATTTCCTGAGCCTAATTTAAATTCTTTTTCTTCTGGATTTTCATGATGAAATTCCAAGGCATCAACACATTTATTGTATCCACATATACTACATTTTCCACCTAGTAATTTTATTGCTTGCAATTTCATACTTCGCCTTAAAATCGTTTTTTGATGTTTTCTTGTATTATTATCTTTTCTAGTTGAATCTCCACTGCAATCATAGCAATAAATTCTTGTTGAACTGTTTGTTTCAAATGAATTATTACATATCTCACATATTTTTATCATATACTTTCACATCCTTGATTAGTATTATATATGATTTTAATTGTAAAAACTAGCGAACATACAAAAAAATAACAGATAATTTCTTATCTGCTATTTATGGCTCCTCTTGTCTTATATTATTTTTATTATACATATTCAATATACATATATATGTTGTATGTGTATTGTTTGTACCTATTACAAACCATATATTATATGTAGTATATAATCAATATATGTACAAATATCATTCCTACTGCATTAATTATTGCATTATTTTTTTATTGTTTTCCTTACTAAAAAATCAAAATTGTTTTTCGTTATATATTGTAATGTATCTGCACTAAGTAAATTAAATCTTACTGCTAACTGGTTATATTGTTTCTTTGTTAATTTTATTCCTAAATCTTTTATCATTTGCAATGAATTTTCATATGCTTTATCCATAATTCATCACCTCTATTGTCAGTATATCACATTATGTCGAATTTGTGTGTCGAATAGTGTCGAATAAAATAAATTATTTTTTTCTTGAAATTTAGCCAAAAGCCAAAGCTTCACAATCGTTTTTAAGCCGTTTTAATTTTAAATCCAAGTACTTATATACCTTGATTTTAAGCCATAAAACGCAAAAAAGAGGTAAATTGAAATTAATCAACTTACCTCTTAAAATTTTATTTACATCCACCTTTCCAAAGTACATATCCACATTTATATCTATTTGTTCCATCTACTTTGTATCTTACTAAAGGTCTGTCATTATCTATTGATAAATATTCTGCTCTTTCTCTTGGGTTTAAACTTCCTATTTTATTTGTTAATCCAGTATCAGAATAAACTGGCTCTGGCGTACTGCCATTTTGATATACTCTTGCCATCTCTAAATTACCTCCTACATCTTTTATTGGTTCTACGGGTTTTGTTTGAATATCTAAGTGTTCTCTAATTTTATTTAAGAATCTTGTCCATCCTAAATCTAAAGTTCTATGTGGACAATATTTTCCGCTATAATCTTGATGTTTTGTTACTTTATCTATTCCCCAACCATATTGTTTTAATAAGTATGCTACATAACTTGCACATAAGTTTTCAGCTTCTTCAAATTGTTCTCCACCTGATTTTGAATAGCATATTTCTATATTTATTTTATTAGCATTTCCTTTTCCATATCTTCCATCTCCTGCAGCAAAACAACTTCTTTCAAATGGTAATCCTGTAACAACTCTATAATTATCAACTGCTACGTGGAATGATACTTTATCAGGTCTACCTAGCATATATGATATCTCTGACATTGCAGAAGCATCATTTGCTGTATTATGTATTACTATTCCATCTTTATTTGTTATGTCTGGGCATTTAATTGAATATTTGTTTTCTGGACATTTAACATTAGTTATCTGCATTGTCTTCACCTGCCTCGTATTCAGTTTCAAATGTATTTTCTTTTACATTCTTTTCATATAATTCTTGATTAAATTCTACTGTTTCTTCTATGATATTATCTTCCATAGATTATTCCTCCTTGTTATTGTTTAATTTTTCTTTTAATTTATCTGGCATTTTAACTCCTAATTTATCACAGTTTTCTGCTAAACTAGATAATTCCATTAAGCATATGTAACCTACTGTGAAATATAATATTAGCTCTGTTCCTAGTGCAAATTTTGTTAATATTCCTATTAAAACATATACAAGTTCTCCAAATTTTTTTGATAAGCCTGTCCTCATTTTTGCACTTTTAAAATCATTATTTTTCCAAGCTATTACTATTCCTGTTAAAACATCTATTACTATTAAAATCATTGGAGCTAATATAGCCCACCAAATATTTGTAAAATGTATATTTTGTATTATTTCTTCCATTATATTTCCTCACTTTCTGTTACTTTTTCTGTAACTGTTTCTACTAATCTTTCAATAAATTCTGTATTTTCCATTTTTATTTCCTTTCTTTTATTTTTTAATATATTAGGAAAGTCGGACGAACACCACCAGGGTCAGAGGCGCTGCTGTCGCCCGCAGCGCCGTAGCCGCTCACACGCGCGAAACTCGACGCAGAAACGACATCTCTTAACCAGTACCATTGTCTAGATCCACTATCGTTTAAAGCAACAGTCAAATCGTGTCTATGCCTAAATAATGATAATTGAGATTTATCTATTGTATAATTATTAGGTATATTGCTTCCATTTAAACAATTCTTGAATATGTTACTTCCATATACCATAGTTTCATTCATTAATTCTATTTCAGAATCATACCAAGATCCACCTCTTTCATAACCATTACTTACAGCATTTTGTAGATGATTTCTATGTTTTAAAATATGACTTGTTTCAAAATCATTTTTTATTATAGTTTTAAATGGATTTAAATTATCTGTGTACATTGCACTTCCTGTATAAGCTCCAGTTGTAACATTGCTTGTATTCATTTGTGCTGTTCCCATTGTTCGCTCTGGTATCATTAAAACATGAGGCGTAGTACATTCAGTATTGCCACAATGTAATCTATAATTTAAATCTGCTACTAAATATTTTCTGCCACTTACTTTTCCAATTATGTAATCCCCAATAAATATATCATCAAAAGTTCCTGCTGCAATTTGTTGTGATAAAGTTCCATCATAAAATAGATTTGTTATGTCCTTACCTCTGTATAAACTATTATGTGCACCTGCATTTTTAAAATCATTTTCCATTTGTTTTCTTTTGATACAATTTGGTATCATATTTATTTTTCAAGAGCTGTGAATGTACCTATTTCCAACGACCTATTGCAACCAAATTTATATATACTGTAATATTTGTTTCTAAATAATTTCTTACAAAAAAACATTTTCCAAAAGAGTTTTTTGATGTTGTATAAATTTTGGGAATTATTAACGCATATCCAGAACCTGCATTTTTTATATCTCCAGATGGATTTCCTAAAATTATAGGAAAATCAATAAATTCCGCTGGTGTTTCACCTAACTCATATTCAGAGGAAGAATATAAACCAGATGCCCAATTATTTTGTATTGCAACATTTTTTATTTCTGCTTGTTTATAACAAATCATTATTCCATCTGCAAATTTTATTGCTGTTCCATTGCCGTTTGTTATTGTTTCTATCATTGAATTTACTTTATCTTCTAATTGCTTTTGTTTTATACACTTAGGTATCATTCACAATCACGAGGAAGTATTACTACATCTCTGTGCTCTCTACTTCCTCCTTTGCTCCATATTTTACTAAAGTATAGCTCTCTCTCTCTCTCTCTCTCTAGAGCGACAAGAGTTTTAAGGTTTGTACTATTTTTCATATTTTTTCCTCCTCTTTAAAATTTATATATTATATAAACCAACTTACTGTTCCCAATATGCCTACATTTGAATATGTTATATTTGACTTTATATAAACTCCACAATCTTGTCTTAATTCTAATTTTGCTAATCCAACTACATTACCTGTTCCTTCATCAACCACACATGATAAAATAACTGGTAGATAATTTACATTTGATTTTAGTGAATTTGGTATTTCACATATTTTAACCCATGTATTTTTTGTTATATTTTTAATTCGAAGTGCATTAAATGAGAATATAACTAAATTTCCTTTTCTTTTAAGTGAATAATAATTTGTTCCATCATGCTCTGCTTCGTTAGTAAGTAAATATGTTTCTTCATCTTTTAAGTTATTTATATTATTATCTCTTTATATATCTTTAATTGCATTAGGTATCACTTGTATATTCCCCCCTTACTACAAACTCAAATGTCATTCCTGCCAATACTGCCCAGTCAGTTGTTATTTTTATCTTATTGCTTATGCTATCAGCTTCCCCTACTTCTACATAATGTCCATCTGTTTCTGCTTCATCACTACTCTTCATTAATCTCTCATCTTCTAGATATACATCTAATACATCTTGTCCGACTTTGTAATAACATGGTAGTGTTATCTCTGCTCCTGCTGATGTTGTTGTACTTACTGTTAGCTTATATTTGTGTGTTAGCAAGTTCTTTTGAGCTCTATTTACATTATATGCAGAAAGTGGAGTTCTTCCTGTATATACTGCTGGAACAACTTCGTGCTTTACTCCATCTATCTCAACATAAGCATTTTGTGTTTTTGTTCCATTTTCAAATTCAATTATTTGCATTGTTTACCTCCTTTTCGAGAGTTTCTATTTTTTATTATCATTTTGTTCTATTTCTTTATTTTCTTGCTTTTCTAATTCTTTTTGATATTCTTTTATATCTCTCTGTTCTTCTTCATAACACAATTTATCAACTTGACTATTTATATCTTCTAAAATCAACTTAATAATACAAGGTGGTAATTGTGTATCATTTATTGATTTTATTATGCTTTTTTTCCCATCTCTAATCATTAAACTTGTTGGCTTCATTTTGTACCTCCTCTTCTGGATTTTTATTATTTATCTTATCTGGTTTATTTGTCTCGATTATTGGTAATTTATAATTGTTATTTTCTAATTCCATACTTATTTTCCTCTCTTTATATAAAATCCCAACCTGTAATTAATCCATTTCTTACATGTATTACTGCTGTACTGGTTGCTCCTGGTAATAAAACAGGGAGGTCATCATTTGCTGCTGTAATATTCCAATTTTTTATAAGTCCATTTTCTACTTCTATTCCACCACCTGCTGATGGGAATACAGTTCCACTTGCTGTATTTCTGATATACGGAACATCATTTATATCATTAAAAGAAAACATTGGTGTAAAATACGAACCATCATCAGATGTTTTTGATATATACAAAGTAGTCCCCTTATGTAATGTCAGAAAAAGTCTTCCATTATCTTGTTGTGTTGAAACTAATCCTCCTATTTCTTCTCCATTACGATTATAATATCTTATTCCACTACTAGAAAAATCCATTAATTTAGTTCCTTCAGAAGATATAACCTTGAAGCTTCCATCAACTACACTTACTTCTCCTTCTTCTGTTAATTTAAACTTACTGCTAGTTATAGTTATTCTATTTCCTATTAATGAAATTTTATCTGCAGACTGACTAATCTTAGTACATAATTCATCATTTCCTACCTTCTTTGATACAGTACTTGTTATGCTATCTGTTGTTTGTTTAATTTCAGATTTTGCTGTACTTAATTCATTTTTAGTTGCGTATGTACTAGATACAGTACTTGTTATTTCGTTTGCTTTTATATTAATTGCACTATTCATTTCTTCTGTTGTTGAATATCCTGTTAATTTTTGATTTACACTTAATTCAATACTTTTTGCTGTTTGATTTATTGCACTATTCATTTCATTTTTTGTTGCATATATATCTGTAAAATCATTTTTTACTATGTATTCTGCATAAAATTTATTCCCTACCATATCTACTAAATAGATATAATTATCGCCTTCAAATAGTTCAATAGTTATGTCTTTTAATGGTTCTTTTTTAGGTGTTTCTAATTCTGTTAAAACATGATATTCGCTTAATGATAGTCTTCTCATTACATAATCTTCATCTTTTGTAATAACTAAACTATCGTAAATATCGCCTTTTACTCTTAGTTCTTCTATGTCTATTACATATTCTTTCTTTTCACTAGAAGGATTTGTTCTTGACTGTTTGTCCACTATTATTTTATATTTCATAGTAATTCACTTCCTTCCATATTAGGTTCTAAATTTTCAGAAGGATATAAATCTTCGCTTGGAAATAAATTGCTTTCATAAGCCTTATTCCCTTTAACTTCTAATTTTAATAAATCTTGTTTTCCACTTTCTGTTAAATGTATTTCTGTTATTCCTTCTACTTCTCTTTTATAATCTATAATGTCTGTTACATTTTGTTTGATACTGTTTACATCTTGTATAGTTTGTGTTAGTTTATTTTCTGTTTCTGTTTGTTGTTCTACTATTTGTGTAATAGTTCCATTTATTTTATCTACTTTATATTCAACATTTCTAAATTTTGATTTTACATCATTTGTATTTTTATATGATGTTTGAGTTTTAGTTAAGGCTTTTGTTTCTATTTTTCCGCTAAATCCACCATTAAAGATAAATGAATGATTAAATATATATGATTTATATTTATTATCTTTACTATCTAATATTGTTATATAGTCTCCTGTATCTAAATATGGATAACCATAATATGTAGTTGAAAATGGTAAGTATTTTAATCCTTTTAATTTATCCCATAATTTATCTATTACTTTTTCTCTTTCTGCTTGGTCTTTTAAAAAGTAATTATCTGCAATTGTTATCTCTGTTAATCCATTTGCTGTAATACTTTCTTCGTCTTGTCTGGTAGTATTTTCTCCCTCTACTTGTGATAATCTTAATATCAATGAATTTACTTCTCCATATTCTTCATTTTTAGAGAAATTTTCCATATAATTACTTCCATCTATTTCTTCTACTGTTGTTTCTTTATCAAGTGTTATTATGTATAATTTATTATCTCTTCCTATTTTTGCAAATCCCCCACATAATTGTGCGATGTTACTTAATACCGTTTTGCAATCTTCATTATTTGTAAATGGATTCCCTATTATAAAATAGTCCTTATTAACTAATTTTGTTATATCTGTACCTAATTCTATTTCAACAAATGAACATAGGTTTTGTAAATATTTCCATAATGCTATTGGATAATTGTTATTATCAATATAAGTCTTATTAAACTTTTGCATATAATCATATCCAATAAAAGATGTTTTTTCTTTCACTTCTTCATTATCTGGTTTTTGGATTATAAATCTTCCAAATGGTACCTCTTCTAATGTTCCATTTATATTTACACCAACATAAACTTCTACCTCTTTATTTTCTAAATTTATTGAATTGTCTGGGTTAAGTATGTTTACAGTAATTTTTTTAGATACTGTTGTTCCTATAAATTTGTCATTTACATAGCAATCATCTTCAATTGTAAAATCAACTAAATTATCTTCATCTTTTATGTCTATATCATCATCTATTATATGTATTCTTCCTGTTCTATTTATTCCAACATTAGATTTACAATTTTCTTTAAATTTATTACTAACTTGATACCTTATTTCACCTACAATTCTATTAAACTTATATCTGTTGGATTATATAAAATTCCTCTATCTGTTCTATTCCATTTCATCGTTACTTTTCTATCTCCCCTATAACAATTTATTGTTTTATATGTTGCTGTATAAGGGTCAAAGAAATATACGCTTAATTGTTTTAAATTTTTTATAGTAGAGAAAAAGTCTGTGAACTCTTCTTGCGTTAGATATTTGGTATGTAGGATAACTTTGTATTTTTGTGCTACTGGATTATAATGCATTGTACCTTTTGCATTTCTTCCACTATCATAAGATACATCGTACCATTCAACATCATATCCTTCATCTTTTAAATATTTAGTTAAATCTTTTCCATCTACTGTTACAATTTGTCCTACATACCTTTATATCTCTCCTTTATACTGGTACAGGAAATGGTAATTCTCCTGTTCTATTTACAATGTCTCTAAATCCTTCTGACGCTTTTTCTACAATTACACCTTCATCAGTTTTGGCGTTTATATCTACTTGAACTCTAACTCTTTCCATTCCGTTTATTACCGCATTATAAATTTGGTCTGATATATTTCCCATACTAACTTTACTTTGAGCTTGTATTTGTCCACTAATAGCACCATAATTTACATATTGTGTTGTATCTATCGCCATATCTTTAGTATTTACTTTTATACCTTGATTTAATTCTTTCATAGTGTCAACTATCCCAATATTATCTGAAAAATTATTTGTTAAGTCTGTTGCTAAATTTCCAGCTTGGCTAATCATTTCTAATGAAGATTTTTTTATTTGATTTGTAAATCCTTGTGCAAAGAATAGTGCTGATTTTCTTGTTTTCTTTGATGGTGAAGCATTTCCTAAACCTTTATTAAATTTAGCAATTATTTTTCCTGTTAATGTTGAAATACTACTAAATATTCCTACTGGACCTGCAAGTCCTCCTGAAGCTAATACTCTAGTAAATCCTAATAAGAAATTTTTAGCACTACTTTCTGATGAACCTAAATTTCTGTCAAAACTACTACTTGCATTACTACCAACATTTCCTCCAGCTGTTCCAGCCTCTCCTTGTTTTCTATTTATTTCATTTACTGCTGATTGTATATTTTTTCTTGCATCTTCTGGAATTAATGATAATGCTTTATCATATTTATCTTCACTATTAGAAGCTAAATCTCCCCATTTCTTAATTTGTTCTTCCGATGTTGTATCTACTTTTCCATTAATAGTGTCTAATACTAATTTTGCATCTTCTGGAATGTCTGAAATATATTCATTATATTTTTCTTCTGACCCTTCTGCCAAAGTTTTCCAAGCTTCAATATTATCTGGTGTTAAATCTTCTACTGTCTGCGTTTGTTCTTTTAGTTTATCTCCTAACAATGTTAACACACCATTAAGCATATTTTTTTCTTCTTCTGATACTTTATCACCTTTATTTTTTATTATATTTATATATTCTTGACTTTGACTTTTTAACATTCCTATTTGTTGTTCACCAGAAAGAGTTATTTTTTGTCCATTTACCTCTACAGTATTTGTAAATTCTTCAATAGCTTTTTTCTGTAATTCTTTATTGTCTGTAACTGTTGCTGTTTGTAATGTTTCATAATTATAAATATCTTGATTATAACTATCTAATAATTGTTTTTGTTTATTATATTGAGTTTCTTTTTCTGAAACCATATTTTTCATCCTATCAATTTCTATATTATATGCTGAAACCATTGCATAACTATGAGCTTCTTGTGCTGAATCTCTTAATACTTCTAATTCTGATATTCTGCTATTACATTTTTCTTTTACATCTACATATTCTTTTTCTGCTTTTTCTAAATTTGTATATGCTTCTGCTCTTTTTTCTAAAGCATTTTTATATTTTTCTTCATAAGCACTTAAAACTATTTCTGCTTTTTTTGCATCTATTAAATCAAATATTTTATTTTTAAATTCATCATATTTTTGTATTGTTCCATCAACTACTTTAGCTTCTGTCCCATAAGCATTATTTAATTCATTTAATATAAATGATACACGAGCTTCATATCCTTTTTTAATTTTTCCATTTTTATCTACTAAAGTATCTAACTCTTTAGCTAATGTTTCTGTATTATCTACTTCGGACAATTGAGCTTTTGCATTTTCATTAATTTTTTGTGTAAATTCATCATATTCTTTTGTCGCTTCTTTTATTTTTTTAGTTAATTCTAATGACTCTGCATTATAACCTGCTAATGCACTTATTCCTGATATAACAAATCCAGTAACTGCCCCGATAGCAGTTCCTATTGGTCCAAATACTGAACCTAACAATGCTCCACTAGCTGTTGCTCCTGCCATACTTCCAGATAATTTTAATATTCCTTCTGTAGTTGATATGCTTCCTTCTTCTAAATCTTTCATAGAATTATAAGCTAATGTACTTGAACCTACTAAACCAGCTAATCCAACACCTACTTTTGCCCAAGTTGGAATTAAACTTAAAAATCCTTGCCCTGTTTCTGCTAATGCTGTTCTTGTTAATTTTAAAGAACTAATAACACCATTTCCTTGTGTTCTGAATATTTTATATTGTCCTATAACCATAAAAATCCAAGAGCCTAAATTAGTAAATCCAGATTTTAAACCAAGAATTATTTTACCTATTGTTTGTAATCCTAACCCAAATGTTGTAGTCGCACCTTTACCAGTTTTTAAAACTGTGAATAATGTTTTTAACCAATTTACTAATTTTGTTATTTTACCAATGATTAATATTCCACCAACTATTCCAGCAATAATTGTTAATACTTTTAAAATATTATTCATATCTTTCCAAGACCACTTTAATTTTCCATTAATGTCTTTTGTAAATCCTAATGCTTTTAATATTGCATCTCTATATTCTTGTACTTTTCCTGTAATAGAGTTCATCTTATTATCCCATTCTTTTAATGATTTTAACAATTTATCATCTATACCAGTTGCAACTCCTCCAGAACCTGAGCCAGATTTTGATGCTGGGTCTATATTGTTTATTTCATCAAATCCCATTAATTGCTTCTTTAATTCTTTTGCTTTTTTAGTTGCTGAACCTAGTCCACTATCTATATCTGATATTCCTATATTATCAGCTAAATTAGTTGAACCACCACTACTTAAATCATATCCGAATAGACTTGCTATTGATTTAATAATTTCTTTTATAGCCATTATAATTGCATTAGCCCATACTATAATTCCACCAAAAGCATTTACAATAAATGAACCTGCTACTTGTTTTAATTCTATCAATTGATTTTTAAATACTCTTATTTGATTTGCTGGACTTTCAAATGTTTTTGCAAAATCTCCCTGTGCTTGTCCTGCTTGATTTAATATTGCTATATATCTAGCTACTTCTTTTTCAGCATAAGATAATTGTTGTACTGACCTATCATCTATTCCAGCATTTCTTATAACTTTTGTTAATGCACTTTCTGATACATCTATACCTATTGTTCTTAAAGATTCTACTTGTCCTGCTATACCAGATTTTATTTTATTCATAGCATCTTCTACAGATAAGTTGTATAAAGAAGCTATATCGTATCCAGCTTTTGTTAAACTCTCAGACATAGTATATGAATTGTTTTTGTCAATGCCTTGTCCTTTAAACATTGAATAATACATAGCTTGGTATTGTTGCAATTCTGATTTATTTGTTGCCAATTTTTCATTCATTTCATTTTGAAAATTCATTGCTTTTGTGTAATATTTACTTGCTTCTTCATCTAAATTTCCATATTGGTCTACCACTTTTCCCATTGATACTTCAAACAAGTTGTTTGTTTCTATCATATCTATATTGGCTTGAGCAACATCCTTTACAATATTAGCGGTTTTTCTTAATCCTACATATATTGCTCCTAATCCTAAAGACTTTTTTAAGGCATTCATATTAGATGTTGCACTAGTTATATTATCTTTTAATTTATTACTTTTAGTTGAGTTTATTGTATTATTTAATGAAGATTTTAATTTATCTAAAGAGCCTACTAATGTAGTAATTGCTGATACTGCATCGTTTACTTCAACTTCTATTTTGTTTTCTATTGTTCCAACATCATAATCTGCCCTTGTTCCACCTCTTATTTTTTATTAAGCATTGCTTTTATTTGTCTATTTCTTTCTCTTATTCTTTCTTCCATTTCTAATTGTTGTTCTCTTTCAATTTCTTCTTTACTTTTAATATGTTCAAAATCTATTGGACTTTCCATATAATTTTGAGCTGGTTGCGTTTCTTTTCTTCCAAAATAATTATATAAAGATACCGATAAAGCATCATAAAAATATAATCCTTGTAACCATGCTTGTTGATTTTCTAATTCTTTTTGTATTTTCATTTTGTCCATATACATTTTTCGGTATGTCCAAAGTAACTTTGGCTCTTCATTCCAAAATTCTCTCGTAGACATACCGAATTGTAATGCTAATGGTAGTAAATAATCATAAAAGAACTCTGTTAAAGTTTTATATTCTTGTTGTTCCCCATCTGAATTATCTTCTACATTTCTATTATTTGAGCTTTCTTCTTTTTCTTTCCATCTGGGGATTTTATAAAAGCCATATATTCTTCTGTTAAAAATTGAATTATTTCATCAATATCTCCATCTTCTTTTTTATAAGCTTCCATAACCCCAACAGCCTCATATTCTGTCATACTTGGATGATTTGCTAATAATCCTGTATAGAAAATTTTATCATTTAATGTTATTAATTTTCCTCCATTACTTATTAAATCTAATCCATGCTCTTCTGCAATTTTTGCATCTTTTCTTGTAGGATATCCTAATTTATATTCTTTTTCTCCTACTGTTATTTTCATTATTCTACTCATATCTAATTCCTCCATCTATTTTATACTAAGCTAACAATGATGTTACTTCACTTGATGTTTTGTCAACTATTTGTGTTGCAACTATATGTAATGTAGCTTCTTGTGCTGAACCTGCACTAAATTCATTTTTCCATGTTTGTGCTGTTCCTTTAATATATGTTCCTGTTCCATCACTTAATTTAACTAAAAACTCGTGTTCTGCTCCATCGCAATATGTTAATACTTTTTCGTATTTTTCAGCAGTTCTGTTATATGTAAAGTCTTGAGATGGTGTATCAACTCTGTCAGAAATATATTGTTTTATTGGACTATCTAATTCTGTAACTTCTATTGTTCCACCTTCTGCTCCACTTGCTGGAACTGATTTAATACTAATTAATTTTTCATATTTTTCTGCACCTTTTACGTACAATTCTGTACCTTGGTCATTATATGCTACTGGATTTGTATCTGCCCTTAATATTACCTCCTATAAATTATATTATTTTCATCTATTTTAGCTTCATATCTCATATACCTTCTATCAACATTTAAATCTATATTAGGTATTGGATTATTAGCTTTTCTATTAAATCCATATTTTATATCAAATATATCATTAACTAATTTTACTAATTCTTCTGTTATTAATTGTCTTGCAATGTTATCTTTATCAATAGTATATATTTCTATTTCATATACCAAATTAAATCTTTGGTCTGATTTATCTAAATTTTCATCATATAAAGGGTCATCTATTTGTTTTATTATTACCAACGGAAATTTATTTTGTTCTTGCGGTGTATCTTTATATACATAAGGACTATATTTTGAATTAGCTTTTATATATTTTTGTGCAGTTTTAAATATTCCATTATAAACATTTGGCATTGCCCTTTATATCACTTCCTACTTATTCTTTTAAATTCTTCTATTGCTATTATTTTAAAACTATCTTCCATGTTTTTCATAGCATTATAAAACTTTTTCTGTGCTGATATACCTTTAGTCCATCCGTAAGTCCCATCTCCTTTAGGATATATCCAGCCTTTTTCTCCATGTTCATTGACATCATATTTCCAGCCCACTTGTGCTAAAATCTCTGAAATATGAGGATTTTGACTTCCTACAACCCCTATACCAAATTCTCTATAAGTATCTTTTGTATCTGTTGTTCTTATTCCTCCTGTTATTACATTACCTTCATTTTTAGTAGGTATAACTTCTGTAGATTTGTAATTATCCTTTAAACCTACATTTGACACTTTAGTAACTATATTTTCAACGGCTTTTGGTATTTTTTCTTTGTACTTTTTCAAAAACTCTTGATATTCATTAATACTTTTTAAAGAAAGATTAGTAGTGAATTTTGCATTTATATTCATGTTTGCCAATATAATCACCTACTTTGCTGTTAATCTTTGAAAATAAATTACTATTGCTTTGTTTTGGTTTCTTGGTGGATATAGTTTATAATTTGCATTTGCTCCATTTACAGTTTCATTTTCTGGTGTTGCACCATCTAAATATGCTTTGTCAAATTCTTTAAATTTTCCTTCATATTCTTTTCTACTAATAACTGCCTTTTGCATTTGTTTAGCATTCGCCCCAAATTCTTCTATATCCGCTTCCGAACTTACAGGTTGAACATTAAATTCATATTTTATAGGCTCTTCATATTTGGTTATTTCATTTCCATAATCATCATAATCAGAATCTAGTTTGCTTGATATCCAAATTGTTTTTTTCCAATCTTTTCTCCTATTTTATAGCACCTGCTTTCGCTGGTGGCAATTCATTTAATAGGTCCTGCGACAATCCAGCTTTTGCTTTTGTTTCTGATAATCCATTTTCTGAATATGAAATTAAACCTATATCATCACCCAAATTATATAATTCAATTGCACATTTAGTTTGCCAGTCTTTCGCTATGTCATTTGGAAGTTCTGTTATATTATGGTCATAAGGAAAGACTAATCTTAGGTATGTATTTTTTGCTCTTTTAAGCATTATTTTAAAGATAGCATCTTTGCTTACATCATCGATATTATCTAATATTTCCAATCTCATTTCTTTTAATTGGTCTATTTCTTCTACTGCCCTTAATTAGTCCTCCTTACTTATTATTTTATTTTGAAGATGTTGTTGTTGCTGTTGCTGATTTATCTACTACTACAACTTTCTTTCCTTCTGGTTTTGTAAATGTTGTAGCTAATCCTGTTATTTTTCCGTGTAATAATTCGTTTCCATAGTCTAATCCTATTTGTCCGAATATTTGATATTTTGTTCCAGCACCTTGTTTTGCTAATTCTTCTAAGAAGAAGTTACCTTTACCTGGTACTAATTGTTCTACTGGTGCTATTGCATCAAAGTTTAGCAAATAAGCTGTTCCTTCTGGTATAAATTGTCCTACTGCAATATGTACTGTAGTTGTTGGTAAATAAATATCTCTTATTTGAATACCATATTCATTTGCTCTAAATGCCCCAACTTCTACTCCCATTTCAATTGCATTTCCGTGAATTTGATTTAATGTTGTATTATCACACCATAATGTTAAGTTTGATATATCTCCGTTTGATTTATCTATTTTTTCAACTAAATCATTTAACATCCAAATGTCTAATGCTTTTCCACCTGCTGTTACAACATTAGTAACGATTGCTTCGTCTATACCTCTTGTTTTATTTACAGTTGCATCTGATGTTGCTTTGTTATATTTTCCTTGAATAAATGTTTTTTCAATACTTCTTGCCATTTTTTTCATTTTGTTAGCAACTTGGAAATCTAATTCATTTAATGGATTAGCTTGTTGTCCTGCTATATTTGCACCTGCTAATGTTCCCATATTTGATTGTTTAGCATAACTTATTGCTACTGCATCTTGGAATATTTGTGTTACATTAGTATTTTGGCTTCTTGTAATAAATGAAGCATCTGGTGCTTGTAAAGAAGCATTTTCACTTATTGATGGTATATCTCCATCTTCACTTGTATATTCTTGTCCTAATACGAACTCTACTGAATTTGTGTATTTTGTTTTACCACTTATCATACTTGAAAATGGTGTTCTTGTATTTCCTTTATTAAATAACATTCCAGAGTAATTTAAAACTCCAAAACTTGTTGCATATTTATCTGCCCTTGTTTATCTCTCCTTTTTATTCTTCATTTTTTTGTTGTTCTTGTTGAATTAGTCTTGTAAAATATGCGACTTTCAACATATCATTATTTTTTTGTGCATCAGATAATAGACTTTTATATTTTTCTAAATCTGTTTTTTCTCCAGCATCATTATCATTCCCTGCTGGTGGTTTTTGTGTACCTTTTATTATTTTATCTGTAATTTGTTTCTCAAGTTCTTTTCTTTGACTTAACATTGTATTACAAATAGTTTCTGCTAATGTTTTTGTCTTCTCACTATCTTCTTGTACTATAGAGCTTAGCAAATCTCCATATTCTTCCTTTTTAAATCCTGCTTCTGAAAAAATATTTTTAGCAGTCATTTCATTTAATTGCATTTTAACTTTTCTGTATTCTTCTGATTGTGCTTTTGCTTGTTCTGCTAGTTTTTCTTCATCAGTCATTTTTGTTTCTTTAAATGTTTCATATTCTGATTTTAAAGCATTATAAGCATTTTTTTGTTTTGTTTTTTCATCATTAAATTTTGATGTAGGTATAAAGTTTTTCCCTACTAAATTTTTTATAGCATCTGCTTTAGCACTATCATCTAGTTCTGCATTTGCTAATATTCCTACTAATTCTTCATCCATCTTTGTTTCCTCCTCATACTTCCGTTTTTACCGAGTCGTTCTCGTTGTTTGTATGGTTAGCCTTTTCCCCACTAACTTGGTTATTTTTTATACTTTGGTTTTCTTTTTTAGAATTTTTATCATCTTGTTCATTTACTTTTGTAGCCTGAACTGGATTTTCACTTTTCCAAAAATCTTCACCAAAATATTTTTTACTTTTAGCATAAACATCATTAGGGTCTGAAAATAATCCACATATCGTAAATGCTATTTCTGGAGCAACTTGTGATTGTTTCATATTCATTAATCCTTCTGTTTTTACTAATAAGTTGTCTGATTTGTTTCTTGTAAATTTAATGTCAATATCAGAAATTTTTAATGTCTTAATTTGACTCTTATATTTACATATATTTAAAATTAACTTTAAAAACTGTCTTTCTGACTTTTTAAATGAAAGTTCATCTTGTTTTGCTCTTTCATCCGCCATAGTCCAACCTTCTCCTAATAGTCTAGCTTGTCCTGTGTCTCCTCCAGAAGGCTTGTCATTTAATCTTGGTATTCCACAAATTGTTAATATATTATTGTATATATCATCTGTTACTATTTTAGTTTCTGAATGTAATAATTGTTGTGTTAATAATTTTACATCTGCTGGTTTTTGTGGATTGTCTGATGATACTTGAATAGCTCCCGCTTCTACTAATGTTTTAAATGTTTCTAAATCTACTTCTTGATTTACAAAAACAAGTAAACTTTGTATAAATTGGTCTATTCCATCTAAATCGTCTGACTTTATTCTATTTAAAGCATTCAATCCACTCATTACAAGCTCTATCAGTCCTAGCCTTGCTGTATTTAAAGGATATTCAATTATTCTATGTCCTTTAATTACTAGTGGATATGCATCAACTTTAGTTTCCTTTTCATCTAATCCTATTTGTGGTAAATTTTGTTGCATAATTTCACAAGTGCCAAATGATTCTTTGAATTTATACATATAATCTTCTGTATATATTGTTATAATTCTATATTTACTTGTGTAACTCTTTCCATCATCATTGATTAGGTTTTCACTAAACCAACTATAATGACCACTAAATAGTTGTTCACCTTTTATTCCACTACTATATACTACAAAAGTTCTTCTTGGGTCTGGTATTGATATTTCAAAAGGTGCTTCATCTTCATCTTCTTTACTATCAATATCTGCCCATCTATAAGCCGTACCACAAATATATTGCCATTCTGCTAAATCTTTATCTTTACTAGATTTATCTTCACTTTCCATAAATTTATTAATTATTGAAATTTCTGGATTAACTGTTTCATTATTTTTTTCACCTTTTTGAACATATTGTACTGGTTCTCCATATACATATGCTTTTTTAAATTCAACAATTTCAAAAGCGTGATTTTCTAGTACTTTATTATTTATTTCTGGTCTTACATTCTTTTCTTTTTTTAATATTGGTTGAAACCCTTTATAATACCTATATAAATAATTAATTTCTCTAGCATTTTTTTCATGTTCTCTTAATACTTCTGGTAATATAGACATAATTTTCTCTGCCGTTAAGTCTTTTTTATCTAAAGAATATTTCAATACCCTTCTTCCAAAAAACATCTTATCATAACTTTTTATTGGTATTACTGTTGGTACAACTGCCGTAGTATTTTCATTGTTTGTTTCTTCTGCCCTTTTATCTCCTCCATATTGCAAAATAAAAAACAGTAAATAAATGGCATAAAACCATTACTTACTGCTTTTTATAAGCTATTTGATGGAGTGAATTAGTTAGATACTGTAATCCCTCCATTACTTAATTCGTACCTATTTCCCATTATAATAAATATAATTCTCTTTTCCTATGTGTTATTATAACATATTTTAAATTTTCGTGCAAATCGTATTTACATAATGTCTTTTGGTTTCATAGGCGGTGTGTCATAATCTTCATATTGGAAGTTATCACACTTTGTTACATAAATAACATATTCTCCCCAATCATCTTTTTCTTTAAATATCTTTTTCATATAATCTTGTTTTTTGTTTCCATATCTATATTTAAAACATTCTTGCCAATGTTTACATTTCCAACATATATTTTTCCTTTTGTTTCTCCTATATTCCTAAACTTAATCTATTTATTGGCTTTGGTTTACTTAACTTTCCTTTACCTAATATAATTTCATTCACAAACATTGCCATACTATCTGGAGCATCATCGTATTTATTTGCATAATCAAAACTATATGTAACAAAATTTTTCATAAATCTACCATAGTCTGTATTTGGCTTATATATTCTTTTATCTTTAAAATATATTAATTTTTTTATTAATCCTCTTTGGTCTTTTATTCTTTGCTCTTTCTTAATCGTATTATATTTCTCTATAATTTCACAAGTATAACAACCTTTTGCCTTTAATTTTTCCTCTAACAATGTTTTTAATGAAGTATCAATATTATTTTCTACTACAAATACTGTTATATTATGTTCTATTATCTTATCTACTATTTCATCATATAAATCTGTCATTGCTTTTTGCTTAAATATGCAATCAATAAAATAATAATATACTCCATCAGTTTTGAATATTGGCATAGATACATTATCTTTACCCCTTCTAGCTGGGTCCAACACTGCTAGACAATAATTTTGACATAAATCTTCACCTTTCTCATTTTTTGGTAATTCATCATAATGATTTAATAAATCATCAGCAAATTCCAGTCCTGTAGGTGCTATAGGCTCTTGTTGATATACACAACTATATAAAAATGGGTCTGTTGTATCTCTTAACCTTCTTGCTTCAACTGTTGTCATTACTGGTGGACATGTACTTTCATCATTTTCATCTAATAGCGGAACTTTTATAAATACAGCATATCCATCAGTCGCTTCCATTACATACTTTTCAAAACCTTTAATTTGACATTGTCTCATCTCGTGTGTTGCCTCTATATCTCCCATTGTACGATTTAATATATCTTCTGGAGACCACATTGTACCAACAAATATATATGTTACACTTGGGTCTGTTCTTCTGTTAAACCACTCTGTACTCCAACTTTCATATATTTTTCTATGTACTTCACTATTAGTAGCTTCTTCTGCTCCTTTTGTCATATCATCAAATATAAGTGCTTTATTTGCTCTTTCTCCTGTACTCGCTCCATCTCTAGTTCTTGCAATATGTGATTTTTGAGAACCACTACCTTTTAATATCCAATCTGATTCTTTTTCTTTTTCAAATGGCTTGTCCCCATATTTCTTAAATTGAGGAAAAACTTCGCTAAATCTAGGATTTTTTATAACACATTGTATAGCTCTACTAAATCCTAAAACAAGTTCTTGTGAATATGACCATCTTAAAATACTATTATTTATATTTATACCAAAAATCCATGCACTAAACATATTAAGTGTATAACTCTTACCATATCCGTGGTGGAAATGAAGCTTCTATATATTGCAATTTAGAATCAAATGCCGACTTATTCAAATAAAACACAAAAGGTTTTAGCACATTTCTTCTATTTGCTAAAACTCTACTTTCTACTGGCATATCCATTTCCATATAATCAATAAAATGTTCTAATGACCTTCTACCAGCAAAAGCATAAGCTTTCTCCCACAACTCATAATATTTAGGCATATATTCTTGGCTACAATTATAAATTCGGTTTTCTGTTAAAGGTATTAGCGTTGTAATCGCATATTTACAAGCTTGTAATTCTATGTCTTGTCTATTCTTATCATCTCTTTTAGGGCTATCAAAATATTGCAATAACAATACATATAAGTTATTGCACATCTCTAATCTTGTATATTCATCAATTTTTTTCTTTGTTCTTAATATTTTGATTATTTCTTCAATTACTTGCTTATAATCTTGCCTTCTATCATTCTCCTATATTGATATTTTTATTGATACTTCTTCATCATAATTATTATCATTAACATGACTTATATTTATTCCATCATCTATTTCAACTTCAATATCTTTAATATTATACTGCTTTACTAAAAGCCAAATATCTTTTTTCATTCTATTTAAAATATTATATAATTCATCTTTGCTTGCCATTATTCTATCTCACTTTCCTTTATCCATTCTCTGATTTCACTTAACTTATACATTACTCCACCAGTTGTAAATCTTATTCCCATTACTTTATGCATACTTCCTTTATATTTTATAGTTTGTCCAAAAATATATTTCATTTTATACATGTTTCTTTATCTCCTTTATTTTTTTCCATTCATATTCTGTAGGTCTTCCTACCATTCTAACTATGCAATAATCAGGCAAATCAAGTGCTATTTCTATTCTTCTTGCCCATGTATATCCCATTTTAGTATGTATAGCATTATTTAATTTACTTGCTACTAATGTTTTATCATCTGCTAATTTAAGTTCTTTCATTTTATTTAATAAATCTACTTGTCTTATATTTCTTTGTTTTAATAAATTTTCAACATAATTTTCTGCTGTAATCCTTTTAATCATTCCTTTGGCGACACAGGTAGGATTTGAACCTACGAGCCGTTTCCGACTTTCAGTTTTCAAGACTGATGCATTAAGCCATCTCTGCCACTGTGCCATATATTTGGCGACAGACTTAGTATTCGAAACTAATACCCATAAAAGGTACACACTCCTTAGCAGGGAGGTTTCAGACCTTCTGAATTAATCTGCCATATTCTAGTGGGTTTTTTGTCAATCTCTTTTAGAGTTTTCCTCTTTCTCTAAATTCAGTATAGAGTTGATTGTTTGTGGTACATCTTATAGTAATCAACTAACTATAAGAGACTTCCCTAGCTTTCTATACTAGCTTAGTGGGTGGCTGGCATGGAGAGCTTCGAACTCCCGACTCCCAGATTAACAGTCTGATGTTCTACCAACTGAACTACACGCCAATATATGTACGGTTACTTTATAGTCCCACCGAAAAGACACTCCACAGCTTGTTTTTCACTCCCTTGGTATTTTGTATTTACAAAATATTCTTCCTTAGTAAGTTACCATAGGATACCGTTATTAATTCCCATTTGGCTGGATAACCTAGACTCGAACTAAGAACTAGAGAGTCAAAGTCTCTTATGTTACCATTACACCATTATCCAATATAATATATTTGGCAGGTCGGCACCCCCTACATCTCTTGTAAGACCTCATATCGACCATCTTGCGTTACTTTCCTCCTATGGAAAACCGAGCGTGGAACACTTTATGATATAAGGCGTGATAGCTGCCTTTCTATCCTCAAATATATTTGGAGGGGTTTTCATCTCCTACTACTCCGAAGAAATAGTACCGCTTTCTTGGCACAAGTTAATAGATTTGAACTACTACAAACAGTTTTGGAGACTGTTGTGCTACCATTACACTAAACTTGTATATACAAATACCACCATTAAAATAACAGCAATATTTGTTTAAATGAAAGGAAGTGTGTATTATGACACTCGTATAATAAACTCAAGGAATGTCTATTATACTATGGTCAGGGCGGATAGATTTGCACTATCACTAAATCCTTCCAAGGGACTCATGCTACTATTACATTACACCCTGATATATAGAGAAATATAAACTATTTCTCTAATACTAACTGATAATTATCAAGTTAGTTTATTCTACTTGGTTGCAGGCGGGCGATTCGAACGCCGTCTCAGGATAAGGAGCCCTGCGAATTACCAATTACTCTACCCCTGCGATATACTATTTTGAATTATTTTATCAATTTTATTTTACACTTTTCATATATAAGTATCAAATATATTATTAGACCTTCGCCTTACAGTAAAATATCTTTTTAATTATTCAGCCACTAGGAAGATAAGTCTGTGTTATAAAGAGCTACTTTATAACATCTTACCCCTTTATTTTATGAGTATAAACTCAACCTATACGGAATTGGTTATCCGTAGATTTCACCCATCATTCAGATAATTGCTTTGTATTTGTTTTAATACTTCCAAATTATTCACATGTATCACTGATTTTCCCTTTTTTTATCTCGTTTGGGCTACTCTAACCTAGTTATGTCTTATAGTTGTTTTTCAACAACTTCACGAGAAATAGCATTGTTTTGACATTACCTACCATCAGCATTACCATACCTTGTCACAGGCTGGCTGTAGGCTTATTTGTACACCGTACCTGTCTATTATTGCTACGACAACTCTAGTGCTTTATTAAACGATATTTCCTGCACATTACCCATTATTGACTTTTACATCTCCTAAGCATATATTACTATACATTTAAAGCAACCTTACAAAAGTATCCTTATGTCTGACTACTTGTCGGATAATTCCCAGCCACATGATATTGCAGTTATACACTGGGTTAATAATATATTTAATTGGTGCCTTTTGATAGAATTGAACTACCATATCTACTTTACAAGAGTAGCGTTCTACCATTAAACTAAAAAGGCATATATTATGTGGGTATAGATTTGCACTATACAACTTGGAACTAGCCTCTACTTTTTTATATCCTGTTTTTGTCATAATCAGGGGTTTAGTTAATGCTCCTTGCAATCCTCAAAACGGCTAAAGGCTTTATTATGACTGCTAGTTAAATCTTTACCTATTCCGCCACCACATATTTTTATAAACTTTCTCTTATTGTTGTTAACAACTTACCTAATTCATTTATCTTTTCTGCTTCAAACAGAACCGTTGTTCTTATAGAATTTTCTACACACTTTTCAGAACTTTCACAAACCTCTCCTAATTGTGTTCCATTAATTATTCTATCAATTTCTTGTGACAACAAAAGACATTCATTTATCTTTTTTAAATTTGTAATTGTTATTTCACTAATTTCGTAATCTGTTTTATTTTCCATTTTCTTCACTCCTCTAACTATTTTTATCCATTATAATGACATCTTCCATCAAAATATGCTCCACATCTTTCTCCTATACATTCTGCATTTCCCCAGAAATTAGTAGTAACATATTTTTCAATTATATCTGGATTATCTTCATTTAGTATATTCTTTTGTATTTGTATATGTTGATTTTGCACATATGGACATATTTTATTTGCCATTTTTACCTCCAAATATTCCAGTTAATATGCTTACTATAAAAGCAATTGCTACACCGTGCCAGAAAGTGAATGTAAATGCTATTCCAAATGCCCATACTATGAATGAACCTATACCCCAAAATACTAATCCACCTATTCCATAAATAACTAATATTATTATAGCTATTGCTATAACTACTAATAATCCTGTTAATATTTTTTCTAATGCTTTTTCCATCAAATTCACTCCAAATCTTTCCACTTAGTTTTATCCAATGTTCTTATTTCATAATTCTTAAACATTGTCTTTAGTACCTTATTTATCCTATTTCCTTTGCAAAACAACCAAGGATTTACAAAATATTGTATATTTTTGCTATTTTTCCCCTTGTAAAGTATGTCTTTTTCTACTAATCCAGAAATTACAGATGATAATTTGCCTTTGCTTATTCCTGTTATTTCCACCAAAGCATCAAATCCAATTTCTTTACCGTTGTCATACTTTAAACAACATTCTTCATAACTTATATATGGTGTTATTGAGTATAAAAAGGCTTTTTCATATACATCTAGTTCATTCATTATCTTTCGTAGTTCTTCAATATTTCCTTTAACAAATGTGTTAATCTGCCAAGGTTCATATTGTTTATTTTTTTCTTTTATTCTTCCAAAAGACTCTAATGATGCTTTTCGTAAAATTCTATCTCCTTCATTAAGTTCACATGTTATTGCCCTTATTCCCACCTTTTATCTTTATATGTAGTAAATTCTAGTGCCTTTTTTAATGTTTTATGGATTTTATCAATACCTTCATTTATATCTTGCCAAATTTTAATTTTGGTATCATCTTGCATCCAATCTCCATACATTTTTATCATTTTCCTCCTCATAAGTTCACCACATGAACCTAAAACCCCGTTTTGAGTTCACCACATGAACCTATCAAAAATCGATGTATCCTTACTCTTTCTAAGGTTAGAACCCTATTTTCAACATTCTATCCCTCTTATTCTTTAATTCTTAAAGAACGCTTTACTTTTAGAAAAAGTAAAATCAAAAAGAGCAATAAATCTCAAACGAATTTAATCGTTCAAAAAATATTGCTCCATATAAGCTATTCAATTATTATTTTGTAAGGTATTTCCCCTTGACGATTATTATATTATCATATTTTTTAGCACTTGTCAAGTATGTTTGCTAAAATTTATAAAAATATTTTTTAATACTCCAAAAACCTACTAAATAAAGGATAAGAAACCCTTTTTATTTTTTACCGTTATTTATAGGGGTAACAGCATCCCCCTGCTGATTGTTGTATATAGGGGTAGGGGTACCATATAATACAATAATTGACTTATTATGCCATGCTCACAAATGCTACAATGTACTTATATCAGCAACTATAAAGATTATATATAAAAATTAATGCAATAAATAATGCAATAGTATATATATTTTATATAAGGAATAAAGATATTGTAAAGTAAAATTACATTACAAGAATACAATAATAATAATAATAATAATATGCATTATACTATAATATCAATATACATATATAATATACCATATAGATAGAAACAATATGAAATATACTACATATATATAATATACTGATAATACATAATTGATGTAATAATATACTATAAAATAATAATAGTATAGTATAATATTTTTTTTGGAAAAGTTAAAAAATTTACTAAAAAGCCTTGACTTTTTGTAGCTACAATGATATAATAATTATAGTTAAAATAAAGGAGTTGATAACATGGAAAATAAAAAAGAACCAGCAAGCAAAACTTACCGCGTGCGTGTACCGATGTATTTGTCAAAATTACTAGATGAGAAGTTAAAAAAAGAGAATAAAAAATATTCAGATATAGCACGAGAAGGCATAGAAAAATACTTAAAAAAACCTGAAAAAAAATAAAAAATATTTGCAAAAAGCATTGACAAAATGTAGCTACATATAGTATAATAAAGACAGTTAAAAAAGAACCAAAACAGATATAAAAATATTGATTGCGAATGGTGTTATTGGAAAAGTAGAAAAGCCCAATTAATATATAATAAATATCTGTAAATAAAAAAAATACTTGCATATAGTGACAATTACTTGGCGGTAAGCACTATATACAAGCTACACAAAAATACTATCAAAAGTATTTCATATTTTTATAATAACATAATTTTATAAAATATGCAAGCCTCTTTTGGTAGTAAAGTAAAACTTATTATCAAAGGAGGTGTTTTTATATGTTAAAAACAGTAATAAAAAAAGACAAAAACAATAGTACAATACTTTCATTGAGTACCAGTTATGAACCATTTAATTATAACGAAGAAGGCAAAATGTATTTAAGTTTTCACACAACAAAAAGCGTAAATGCAATATTGAACAAAAAAGAACTTGACATATTAATTAATAGGCTTGTAGAAGCTAGAAACTTTTTAGAAGAAAAAAATAAACAAAAAAATATAAAATAAATGGAGGTTTAAACAATGAAAAAACAAACTAAATTTATAGTATTTAACAGAATTACAGGCAAAAAAGGCAATAAACTATACAACACTTTGCAGGAAGCAATAAACGAAGCTTGCAGAAAAAACGATAAAATAAAAAGTTACAATTTTTTAGTAACAAGTATAAAACAATAATTTGGAGGTATAAAAAAATGGAGAATAAGGAAATTAATGTATTATTATTAGAAAAAAGAGGGTGTAACTTTTGGGACGATGACGAAGAAATGCAAAAATATAGTGATGTTGGAAATTATCGTGTATTTTGTAAAGGCTTACAAATTAAAGGAATTACAACGTATATTGATTTTAGCAGAGGTTACAAAAGAGAATTTCAAAAAGATAAAAACGGAAATATAAAAGGCTATAAAAATATACATCAACACAGGTTATCAACTGAATTTTATCAATATATAAAAAATGGTACATATTATCAATGTTTTGGGAATTGTAAGCTTGAAAAACAAATACAAGATTTTAATTATAATTATACACTAGAAGAAATTAAAAAAGCAGTAAATAAAATAAACGACTTCAAAATTGAAAAAATATTTATTTTTGATAATATTTACAATAAAATTGAAGCCATAGCAGGATACAGAGAAAAAATAATACTAGAATGTTGTCACAAAATAACATTATTACAAAATAATAATAATTATCAAGTATTTAGATTTTATGGAGAAGACAACAACTATTTTGATTATGAAGTAAAAAGCAATAGAATCACAGGTTAAACAAAAAAAGTCATTAATTTTGACAACTACAACATCGCACACATTATCAAACCAAATACAAAACCAAAGAAAAGGAGTTGAAAACAATGTATAAACTAACTATAAAAAATTATATATTAATAAGTTTAGTGATAATCGCTATAATATCACTATTACTAGAAGATACAAACTTTATAAGGTTAATTGTAACAAAAATAATAAGCTTGTCATACTTAATAATATTTACATACAAAAACATTATAAGTAAACAAGCACATATATAAACTAACCAAAAAGATTATATAAAATCATGTTGTAGTTGTCAATACCAAATAAAAAATAATTGAAAGAAGGTTTTAAAAATGAAAGTATATATATTATTAGAAAAAGTTTTTAATTATGATGGAATGGAAAATACAGATAGTTACATTGATGGAGTTTTTAAAAATTTAAACAATGCAAAAATTACAATGCAAAATGAAATTGAAAACAACATAAAAGAATATAATTTTATAGAAGATACAGATAACGAAATAAAAGAACTAAACAAAATCATATTTTACAATTATCAGAAAAACTGGCAAAACTACATTGAATTTGAAATAATTGAAAAAGAGGTGTTATAAATGGAAACATTAAGATATAAAAAAATAAGTAATTTTTTGCAGGATTTAAACAACAGAGAAAAACATTATATATTGAAAAAATTACAAAAAGATATTTTACAAGATGTTTTCAATGTGGATTTTACAGTAAATGGGCAAAAAGTTAAATAGAGGGTTATTCCCTCTTTACTTTTATATTAAAATATTATAAAATGGAGGTATAAAAAATTGGGATTAATTCAGGAGGTTCAAACCTTGAACGATAGCAATAAACAATTACAAAACGAATATATAAAAGCAAGAAAAGAAACAGAAAAGGCAACGAGAGAAGCCGAAAAACTAGCAAAAAAACTTGAATATGCTAGACAAGAAAAAGAACAAAAAAGAGAATATGAAAGAGACATAAAAAAGGCAATTGAAAAAGATTTTATAAAAGACCTACAAATATATATAAATAAAAACAACTATAAAAAGGCTTTTATTGATTTATACACTATCGAAACAAGAACAAATATTATAAATAAATTCGCCAAAAATGATTTTGAATTTGACTATATCAACGAAAACTATGAAAGAATATTAAACAAAGTTAAAAAAATATATGAAAACGACCAAAACGCAAAAAATGAATTATTAACGCAACAACTAAAAGAAGAACTACAAAAAAGCGGAAATATTGAAATAGCTAAAAAATTCGGATATGATGAAAATAAAATATACACAATAGAAGGCATAAACAAATTGAACGACAACATAAAAGCATATATTGAAAAACAAGAACAGCAAGAAAAAGAAAACACAACAAATATTTTTATAGCTTTTTTTAGGTTTATTGGTTTAATTATAAAATGGATTTTTTTAATATCATTCGGTGGTTTATATCTTATAATTAAAGTGTTGACGGGACTAGCAAAATAAAAAGAGGCTTAACCCTCTTTTTTATTTTACTTATTGTTTTTTGTACTTTTATATTCAATTTTAAGCCTTCTTTGTTTGTTTAAGTATAATTTATATATTGTTGTTTAAAAGTCTTTTATTTTTCATTCTGGTTATTATTATTTAAATGTAAAATATATTTATATATGATTTTTTCTTATATTTTATTATATTTACTTATGTGTTAGATGTATTTACTTCTGAGTAAACTTTTTTATTACTTTTTTTATTGAAAATTTTTTTGATATACATATACAGAAATACATATATACAGACAAGCGTTCCAAAATTTTGCGTTCTAAAATTTTGCGTTCTAAAATTTTGCATTCCCAATTTTTACGCAGAAATATCCGTTCCGAATTTTTCCGTTCCAATTTTCCCTTGTATCTTTTTATACTTCTACATAATATCTTATAGCAATTATCACATAAATCCCATTTTTTATATAAAGATTTATCCGTTCCGTTTTTTTATATGTAATGCCACTCTGTTTTCTACATTGATTATTCTACTACACATATCACATTCATATATTGTTTTGTTCTTTCCTGTTTTGTCTAATTTTTTAATCATATGTATCACTCCGATTCTTTAGATATTCTTACTGTAATACCTTCTTCTATTTCTTCTATAGTTTGATATCTATTAGAATATTCATCTTCTTCATTCCAAGGCACATATATTTCTTCATCTCTATGTCCATAATATATTATTACTGAAACAACATCTTTGAATTTTTTTATTCTTTCTCTTAATGTCCCATTCCATGTAATTGTATTTAATCCTATTTCATTTATTGTAATTGCAAAATATTCACAAGTTTTATCTTTATTTAGTTCTCCTTTTTTATATTGAAAACAATTAATATCTATATTTTCTTTAATTCCTCGAATTACTAGATATTTAAACATATCTGGTAATAAAGTGCATACCTCACAATTTTCAAATACTAATTCTATTTTTTCTATTGTCTGCATTTATTCTTTACCTCTCTTTCAAATATTTATATGTTATCTCTTTAATTGATTTTAAATTCCTTTATGAGTTTGCTATTCGGTAAAAACATTGATTTTACTATGTTTGCTTATTTGACTGTAACTTGATTTTCTCCTTTCAGGATTGATAATATCCTATCATTTTGTTTTTTCATTCCCTCTGCTTGATGTATAAGTTTTAAACTATATTCATTTCCTGTGTCTATTGACATTGTTAAAATATCATTATCTAGTTGTTTGCTTTCTTCTTCTAACTTCTCTATTAGCTTTTGCTTGTCTGATTCTAGTTTATCTATATAATTTAATAATACATTTTTTCTATCAGACATTTCTTTTGTTATATAATCACCTTCGTTAAAGAATTTATAATCTTCTTTTGCTTTTTCTATTTCTTCTTTACTTAACATAGGCTTATTTCTCCTTTATACTTTTTATTTCTTTGTCTAGTTGCTTTACTGCTTGTACTAATTCGTTGAATTTATTTCTAGTAATTTTATTATTTAATAAGTCGCCTACATTTAATTCTTCTATGTTATCTATATCTATTTCATCTTCTATTAGTTCAACTTTTACTTTTTCATACATAAAAACTAATCCTGCTTTTTTATATTTCTTAAAGCTATTATCTAACCACATTTCTAATAATTCAAATGCGTCATTGTGTTCATTATTATTGTTTACTAATATCTTTTTATATTCACATGTTAAATTCCAATCATCAAAATGTTCTGCTACTTCATTTTCCCATGCACTTCCTCTAAATGTTCTTCTACCCCAATCAGATTCATGGCTACCAATTTTAAAATCTGCTAGTTCTCCGTTTAACAAGAAAAGCCGTTGCATAAACATAATGAGGATATGTATTAAAATTACTATATTCTAATTTCTTTTCTTTACTCATTCTTCTGCTCCTTTCTCTAATAAATCTTCGTTTTCATAAATATTACTAATTATTTCAGCATTGTTATATTCTATTGCATGTCCTAATACATCACTGTCAAAATAGTAATCTTGAATTGGTCTTACCATAAAATAAGCATATTTTTCATTCCATTCAACTATTGCTGTATCTACTTCATTAAATCTTAAAATATCTCCCTCATATATTTCTTTTCCGTTTTTATCATGTAGTCCTGTGTATTGCATTAAAATCATATCTTCTGTATCAAAGTAATCATTATATTGGTCTGGTCTAATTGCTATTCTTCCACCATAAAATGTTGGTTCAAAATCTAATTCTTGTACTTTTAACATTTCCTTGTTTTCTGTGTCCCATATTCTAAATTTTATATCTCTCATACTTTATCCCTCTACTTTCTCGACTAAATCAGCTTTTATTAAGTCGTATATTGTATCTAGAAATTCATCCTTTATAATTACTTGTGTTTTATCTATATAATCCTTGTCGTGACCGTTTAATAATCTTGCATAAGGTTGTAAAATTCTATCATTTCCTATCTGTATATAATTATCTACATAATCTTCATAATCTTTTTGTGAATGCAATTTTGTATAGTTTTTATAATGTTCCCTATATGTAAATCCAAACTTCTCTAATTCTTTTAAATCTACTGAATCTTTTATTTTTAACATACTACTTGTTCTCCTCTACTTTATATTCAATACTTTCAAACATTTCATGCGTTACTATTGTTTCTATTGTAAAATGTCCTTCTTCAATATCTTCTTTTACTGCTTCTAATGTATCAATATCATATATATGTATAATTGTTTTTTCTTCATTTGTTTTTATTAAATCGCCTACTTCTATTAAGTCTATTGGCTTATCTGAAAAATTTTCAACCGCCATACTATCAAACCAATCTTGCTCATACACTCCATAATATATAGCTTTTTTATTTAACTTATTTTCCTTTATCCCTATTACTTTTACTATTTCTCCTGTATTAAGCCTTACGTAGTCGTCTCTTTTTATATTATCTTGAACATATAAGGCATATCCAACATTACTATCATATTTTTCTAAATATTCTTTTTTACTTAAATACTTATTCATTTTCTAATTTCCTTTCAAAATATTTTTTTATGCAATTTATTTTAAATTCCATATCATCATCTGCATAACAACCATTGCCTATACATCTATCACATTTTTCACACATTTCATCTATGTCAAAGTCACTTAAATAATAAGCCATTTCATCTATAATTTTATCTTGTTTATTTAGCTCTTCTCTAAAATGTTTGCACATTCTTAAATTTTGCTCATATTTTAATTTTAAATCACTATACTCTATATCTTTCTTTTCTAATAGATTTAGGACTGTTTCTGCAAATTCAAAAAAGAAATCTGTATCTATACTTCCTATTATCTTCTTATTTCTTTTTAATTCTTTATACATTTCTTTTAGTTCTTCTTCATTCATTGTTTAGTCCCTCCTAACTTGTCCATTGTTCCGCCATTGCTTTGGCTATTCCAGGAAATGTTTTGCTTCTTGCTTTTGCTCGCTCTTTTTGTCCGCCTTTTATTCCTTTTATACCTTCACACCAACCTATTTTTTTGCCTTTACATTTTTCACCTTGACAAATATATATTGGTTTTGGTTCTGGTAACATATTTGTTGCTTTTAATTCATTTAATCCTTTTAACCATAAACATGTACGTTTTTTTACATTATCTCCAAAATAATATGGGTGTATAATTTGATTAGGTTTTCTATAATGTGTATTCATATATCCAACGGGGTTTTCTATAGCAATCTTTTCACAATCTGCATTTACAAAAGCTAAGAAAAATTGTACTGCTTCTTCTCTTTTTTTCTTTCTCGCTTCTACTTTTTCTATTGGATTACATTTTAAAGAATAATGCCTGGTTCCTGCTGATGTTAGATAAGTACAAGGTGGAAAAGCAATAATCATGTCCCATTTATCATTTATTGTATGTGATTTGTCATCACAAGTTTTAAAACTGCATTTCCCATTTAACAAAGGTAATACATCTTGTTTTATATGCCATTCTGGTTTACCACCACTACAATCAATTACATCACAACTATATGCTTCATGTCCTAACTTTCTTAGTTCTTTTGTTACTGCCTGGCTTTCTTCACATGCTACTAATATTTTCATTTATTGTTTAGTCCTCCTAATTTTCTTCCACACATTGGGCAATAATTTATATCTATTTCTATATCATCTTCTATATCTCCAGCTATTAATGAATAAGAATTATTATGTCTTTCAATTCTTAAATTCCATAAGTTTTCTGTTTTTAATGATTTAAGCTCTCCACTTACTAAATTACAATATTTACACATTTCTATTTCCTCTTTTCTAATAGTTCTTCATTATACCTCATTTCCCCAACAGTCCCAACCATCTACTTCTTGTCTTGCAAATAGTTCTATGCGTGGCAAATTTCCAAATAGCTCTACAATTTTATCTCTTGCCTCGTTTGGTTTTTTGCTATGTTCTTCAACAGCACTTTCTATGATTTGATGTATACTGTGACTTTTTCTTTCTAGTATTTTTCCGCGCGTTGCAAGCAAACATACTTCTGCGTTGCTTCTTGTATAATATCCACAACCCCAAAAATTCGTATTACTTTTTTTATTCTTTTTTATCCACACAAATGCGCAAGTTCTATATTTAAATCCCCAATTTTCAATTGTTTCTAATGCAGCCTTTATTTTTGGAAATGTAGCCCACATAAACAAAACTGCATTCTCTTCTGCTATTTTTTCTATATTTAATTTTTTAAGTTCATCTACTGACATTAAATTATAATAATTCTTTGCAAACCCTCTACTTGTGCCTTTTTTTGAAGGATTATTTTTGTAACTCCAAGGTGGATCTGCATAAATAATATTATATTTTTTATCTGTATTATATATATCTACTACCATTCCTATTTCCTCTTTTCTAATAATTCTTGTAAAACTTCAATTTTGTTTGCATTGTAATGTCTACCTTCTTTTATTAATTCTTCTATCTTTTCTTCTACTAAAGAAACTGGGATGCTGTTAGCATTTCCTTGTACTAATGCTAAATTTGCATTAAGTGTTTCATCTAATTTTTCTTCTAGCTGTTTTATTCTTTGTTCATAATACTCTATAAACTTTCTTTTTCCATATTGGGTTAATCTATCTCTATGTAACAATCTCTTTAATTCGTTTATATCTTGTTCCATTTTATTAACTCTCCCTTTTCTATCTGCACCGTTCATCATTCTTGTTACTTTTAATTCCTCATCATCTAAATCCATCTTTTGTTTCCTCCTATTTTTTTATAAAATAATCACAATGTGTATCTGTATGTTCAAAGTTGCTTTGTGATATAAGTTCATTTCCTTCAAATTTATTATTTATCATATTCCTTTTACAATTAAATTTGTATGGACAATTTATACTTACACAAAATGTTATATCATGTGTCATTACTATTCCCCCCAATATTCTTTCTTTAATTTTTTGCCTTAAAATTATAAATTGGTTTTATTATTTTTTGTATTTCTACAGTATCTTGAATATTATTTATTATTTCTTGCATAGGTTTATATACAAATGGTGCTTCATCTATTGTTTCTTCTACAACTGATGTTGTATATATATCTTTCATACTTTCTTTAAATTCTTCAATGCAAAAAGTTTCTTTTGCTTTTGCTCTTGACATTATTCTGCCTGCTCCATGTGGTGCTGAATTGTTCCAATCTTCGTTCCCTTTACCAATTGCTATTATTGAACCATCCCTCATATTCATTGGTATTAATACTCTTTCACCTTTATCGGCTCTTATAGCTCCTTTTCTAACTATGTTATCTTCAAAAGATATATAATTGTGTATAGTTTCAAAATAATAAAAATCTTTTTCTACTATATCTTGTGTATACCAAGCATTAGCTGTAGGTAGGGGTCTTAGTCTTACACTCTTACAACCTTGATAATATGGTAATTCAAAATAATTACATAATATTTCTTTTGCTATGCATAAACGATTATCTCTAGCATATTCTTGACATATTTTCATATCTTGTAAATAATCTTCTCTATATTTTCCTTCTAAATAACATAGTTCTTTAGGCAAATTAGGCTTATTATCTTTATATTGCTTCTCCAGTTTTTTTAATGCCTGTTGTATTTCTGATTTTCTTCCTTGTTCTTTATATTCTTTTATTATTTTTTCTTTTTTCTTAAACATTTCTTCTTTGCCAGAACACAACTCTATTGCTAAATCTTGATAATACTCTGCTACTTGTTTTCCCAGATTTCTTGAACCTGTATGAATTACTAAATATTTATTGGTTTCATCATCTACATCTATTTCTATAAAGTGATTTCCACCTCCCAAAGTTCCTATGCTTTTTTGTATCCTTTTAGTATCCTTCAATTCACGATAACAATTTAATTGTTCTAATTCTAAAAATCTATATTTTGCTTGTTCATAAACATTTCTTCCTGCTGGTATATATTCATTTATAACTCTATCTAGTTTTTCTAAATCTAAATCAATTTTTCCTAATTCTACACATAACATTCCACAGCCAATGTCTACTCCAACAATATTAGGTATCACTTTATCTCCTAAATCTGCTGTAAATCCTATTACGCATCCTTTTCCAGCATGAACATCTGGCATTATTCTTATTTTACAGTCTTTAAAAGGTTCTTGTTTTAGCAGTAAGTCTAATTGACTTACCGCCTCATCTTCTATATTACTTGTAAATATTTTTAAATCTTTCATTATTTTTTATCTCCCTTTTTTATTTAAAATCGTTTACTTTTATTTTTACAATAATTCTATTACCGCTTCTATCAAGCATTTCCACTTTTGGTCTTCCAACTAATCCTTCACTTTTAGCTGTTCCAATTTTTGAATTAGGATTTGTTTTTATATAATCAACTGCTTCTTGTAAAGTTCCTTCTAATATAATTGGGGCAGTATCTATTCCAAAATATTCCGCAATATTCTCTATACTTTCTCTAGGTTGCCAATTTCCCGCAATTTTCACATCAAATAATATAAAATCTTGTGTATCCTTATATAATCCACCTTTTTGTATTCCTTTTCCATAACCTTCGCCACATAACATTACAGGCATATCACCAAATTTTTGCTCAAATAATTGCTCGTTTTTTTCTCCTGCAAATATTTCTATTAATCTATTAGTTAGTATTGATGGGAGTTGTCCATCATCTGTCCTTCCATAAAATTTCACTTTGTGTCCATCCCAACATACTCTAATATTAGTTCCATCTATTTTTTCAGTAAATTGCCATAAATTATCTTTTAAAAATTCTATTGTTTTATCAGTAAATTCTCCTTCTCGTATTTTTTTTGTTTTTTCATCTCTTTTATATATTGTTTGTATTTTATGATATTCTTCTATTTATTAGTCCTCCTCAAATTTATATTGATTTAATATATTATTTGTTTCTGTATAATCAAAAACTTCATTATTCTTTGTGATAATTTTGTCTTTATAATATTCTAGTTCATCTTTTATCTCTTTTATTAAATTAGTATTTTCAAATTTAATTTCATCAAATAATATTTGTTTTATAAAATATGGTTCTTCATTATAATTAAATATAAATCCACGGTATTTATATCCATCATTTTGAGGTCTTTCAACATCTACTTCTCTTATAAGTTCAGTATCAAATAATTCAAAAAAGTTTTTATAATCTTTTTGAACTTCTACTTGTATTAATTGTGTTCCATCTTCCTCATAAAATGTGATATATGTTTTTTCTTCATTTGTAATTATACAAAAGTATGATATTGTATCATTTTTCCCCATACTTCTTTGAATCTCTTTAGCTGATATTTTTAATATTTCATATATTTTTTTAAAGTTGTTATATTCTTTTACCATATCATCATACTCTTCTTTATATTTATATTCTTCCATTATTCTTTACCCCACAATTCTTCAAAATTACTTGTGTTCTCTATTTCATCTAAATCTAATGTATCTGATTGTTCTTCTAATTTTGCATTGCTTGCATTAAATTCATTATCAATATCTCTTTGAATATCATCAATATTAAATTCTTCAAACTCTCCAAAGTTTTCATTATATTCTTTTACTGCTTTACTAAATCTATCTTTTGACTTCATTGTTTCTAAATTATTTTGTAAGTTTCTTATTCCATTTTCATATTTTTCTTTAGCTTCTAAAAATCTTTCTACTATTAATTGTTGTTTTGAAATTTGTTCTTTTAATACTGATATTCTTTGTTTTGTAGTATTTGCTTCATCATATACTTGTTTTGCACCTTTTTTGTCATTTTTCGTTTTACATATATCAAAACATCTATCTAATCTCTTTAAATTATTTTCATTTTTCTTTAATTCATCTTTATATGTATCTAAAGCCCCTTTTGCATTATAATAACTTTCATTAAGTTTTTTTAAAGCCTCTTTTTGTCTACTTAATCCTTCTTCCACTTTTTCTATGTTATCTACTTTCACAATCTTATTAAAAAATCTATCCCATAATATTTTAATTTTTGTTAATTTTTTCATTATTATCTACCTCTTTCTCTTTATTTAATTCTTCAACAAATCCTGTTGTTATAATTCCAGTTGGTAAAGCTACAAATGCTATTCCTACTAAACTTGATATTATACTTATTAATTTACCTATTTCTGTTTTAGGACATATATCACCATATCCAACGGTTGTTAAAACAGTTGTACTCCAATATATTGCTTCAAAAAAATTATTAAAACTTTGTCCTTCAAATTGGAACATTATTAATGCACTTACGAATATAAATCCTATTGTAAATCCACATACAACTTTTAAAATATCTTTATTTTTTTCTACTACATTTTTTATTATTTTAAATTTCTTAGAATACCTTAATGTCTTAGCAATCATTAAAATTCTAAATGTACTAAATAATGTTAGAATTGGGTTATTATAAAATTCACTAAAACACGAAATTATAATTGTTAAATCAAACATTGCCGAAAATGTTATTGGATATTTTATAAAACTAATCACTCCTTTTTTTAGTCTATAATCTGATGTTATCCATCTTAAAATGTAGTCTATTACAAATATCAAAGTTGTTATTATAGTTATTACATAAGTAAATTTATTTTGTTCTTTAAATATTAGTGGAACGATGCTTACCCATATACAAATAAGCATCATAATGTCATACCACTCAAAATATTCTGTATCTTTTTCTACTACTCTATATAATTTTTCTCTTATTTTCATTTTCTTCTCCTATAAAGAACATATAAAAACTATTAACGCTATTAGTCCAATAGTTAATATTGATATAATTCCGATAAAGATTGTCCAGTTATACCATTTCCATCCATCATAAAATGGTTTATTTTCGTTTTCCTCTGTTTTTGCTTCATCTAAAATTTGGTCAATTTCTTCTTTTGAATATCCTTTTTCTTCTAATGCTTTAACAATATCTTGTTCACTAACTTTATCTTTCTCTTGGTCTTTATCTTTTAAAATTTCGCTTAACATATAATAATTAAATATACTGTTACTTAAAGAATAACTTGGTTGTGTTGAATAATTAGTATAATATGTTGGATTGTTATTTACTATTGTTGTACTTTCTTTTGGTTTTACAATTTCGTGATTTACTGTTGTTCTTCCTGTTTCACTTTTAGTTGTTGTATAAGTTTTTCCTGTACTTGAACTTGTTGTTGTTTTAGGTGTTGATGAACTTACACTTGATGATTTACTACTACTTGTCGGTGTACTTGCTTTAACACTACTTGAACTTGATTTAGTTGTTGTACTAGGTGTACTTGCCTTAACTGAACTACGTACTGATGTATGTGTTGAACTATGCACTGATGTATGAGCTCTTCCATATACATTTGTTGGTAATATTAAACATATTCCTATAAAAACTACTAATAAACTTGATATTATTCTTTTAAAATTCTTTTTCATTATTTATCCCCCATTTCTCTTAGCATTTCATTTGCTAAATTTAATACTTTTGTAATTTCTTTATTTTGTTTATCTATTTTATTTATAAAATTTTGTAATTCTTCTTTTTTGTTTGGTATGTAATAACCATCATTTTCAAAAATTATAATATTTTCTTTTTTTAATTCTGATAACTCTTTTTTAAATTGATTTTCATCAAATATTTTTGCTTTATACATTAGTTGTTGTCTTGTTTTTCTGTTTTCTTTTCCGTTTTGGAAAAATATCAATTTTCATTTGTATCTCCTTCCCTGTAAATTCCATCTTTATCTTGATGTAATTCTATAGTTTTAAGACTTTTCCCTTGGTTCACAGCCTGAATTTGTTTTAATATAGTATCCATATTAGTTTCACTTTTATGTTCAATAACAACTGGTGCTGATGCCTCAACCATTCCATGTTCAGCTTTACTCCTAAATATTGTTGTTATTTCTTTTATTTCTCCATTTTGTGCTGATGTAAGCGTTATATCTGTAATGTAGTCATCAATGATTTGCATAATTTCTCTTCTTTCTGTATCATCTGACTGCATATAATTATCGTATGTATAACTACTTATCCCTGCAAAGCTACAGAAGTTCTTTTTAGTTGGTAAAAATGTTTGAATTTTATTTATTTGTTCAATGTATTGTTTATAATAATCAAATAATATTCCTAACTCTGTATTGCTATATTTAGGCGGTACACCTATTACTGTTTTTCTGCTTAATAAATTTCTTAATTCTATTGTTGATAAAGAACTGTCTACATGATTTAATTTATTAATTAAGTCGTAAAGCCCATCTTCTAATTTCTCTTTTAAGTTGTTTTGATACTCTTGTTCTACTAATTTGATTTTTGCATTATCTAATTTTTGTTGTTTTAAAGCCATTTCTTTTTTATTATCTGCTACAGTCTCATTTTTCTTTATTGTCCTTTTTTTATTTAGTTGTTCATCTTTTCTTTTATCCCTTATTATTACCTCCACTATATTTTTCTTTATATTCTTTTTCTTGCTCTTTTCTCCATTGTTCAACTTGCTTATCACTTAATAAACTAATTTCTCCTTGTTCTTTTGCTTCACTTTGTATTGCTCTTCTTTCTCTTTCTACTGCTTTAAAACTGTATATTCCATATTCTTTATGATTTTTCATTACTTCATAATATCTACTAGAAGCAATATCTGGTCTTATTCTGTTTATGTAATCTGCATATAAAGCATAATCTGAATTTCTGTCTGCTCTTGAATTAGTCATAAGTAACATTAGAACTTCTCTTAATTTGTGTGTTGGTTCCATTATTCTTTCCACCTTTCATAATTTTCTACTTTTGTTATTTCAACCTCTATTCTAGGATTTTCCTTGTCGTAGAACACTTTTGAAAAATCATGTCCAGCAACTATATCTCGGTTATCATCTTTTATTACTTCTGCTTTTACTAGCATATCATCTAGTGCCTCCAGCACGTTAGTTAAATCTACTCTCCTCTTGCTTTGCATATAAAATATTGCTTTTATATTTACTGGATAATCTATATTGGTCCTATATTTTTTAGGTATAGTTGCTAAACACTCATCTTCAAATTGTTTGTATAATTTGCTTGGTATTATCATTCTTCTACCTTTTGCAAATATAATTTGAGAACTGTTCTTTTTTGAACGAGGCGTAACATTTATTGTAAATTTCCTTATTTACCAAATCCTTTCCCAAATATTTGATTAAATAAATCATTTATGTTGTTGTCTTCAATTTTCATCATGCAATCTCTACATTCGTAATTTGATATTTTTCTATCAAATACTCTGCAATAAAATTCTTGTTTTCCATTTTGTTGAATGTCTATAACTTCTCTATGTTTGCATCCCATTTTTCTTACCTTCTTTCAACTTTTTATAAAACTCTGTTGTATCTCTACCTGCTACAAATCCTTTGCAGTTTTTAACTCCTTTAAATTCTTCTAATTCTTCTTTGTTACATCCGTAAGCAATAATAACAAAGTATATCTTTATCAAATTGTTTCATTTTCTTTTACCCTTTGCTTATATTTAAAGTTATCCCTATTTTTAATAGTTTCTACTACATAAGCATTAGGATTTTTCATTATTCCTTCTACCATTTTCATAAGCATTGCTTTTCTTATTTTATGGCTTCTTCTAACTTCTCTCTTCTTCTTTTCTTCAACAATCATATTTATAGCTTCTGTATCAGTTAATTCTTCTAATCCTTCTAACTTATGTAAAAAGTCTTGGTCTTGTCTATCATAAAGACTTTGTTTTTTGCTTTCTTTATTTAATAATTCTAAAAGTTTAAATCTTACTGTTCCTAAATCTCTTGCGGCTTCTATTATGTCTGAAAAATCTTCATTTTCTAGTCTGTTATCTGACCTATCTTTACTTGAATAAACTATTTGAGGTTTATTTTCTTCTTTTGAAACTATTCTTATATCTGCGCCTTTCAATTCTTTTTTTACTTTATTTGCATACCATTTTTTTTGTGCTTCATTTTTAGCTTTTTTTAAACATTCTTCTTTTCTACAATGTACTCTTTCTTTTCCTCTGTTTGAATATTCAAATTCTTCTCCACAATATTTACAAATTCCCTTTCTCATAATATAAATCCTTTCAATATTTCTTCTTCTCTAACTGTTTCTGTTAGTTGTATTTCTTCTAAAATCAAGTTCATTTCATCTAATATTTTAAATACTTCTGGTAGCCATTTATCCGCTTCTTTTATATGTTCTTTTATGTATTGGCAACCGTTATAGTATCTTTTTATCTTTTCGTTGTATATTATTTTTAATTCTTTATTTTCCATAACTAACTCCTAAAAAGGCATTTCCTCTATTTCGGTTTGTTGTTGAGTTTGATGTTTCATTTTTTCTCTTATTTCTGATGTCATTTGTGATTGCCCTGTAAATGTTTTTGTAATTGGGTCATATATTAGTCCAACTAATCCACATCTTATGCCTTTTGTTTTTAGTACTTCTAATATGCTACTTGTTTGTGTTATATCGTAACCTTCTTCAAACATTTGCTTTTGTAGTCTTTTATATTCATTCCCTTCTTTATCCATTGTGTCTACTCTTATTATAGAAATTACATTGTATGCCTTATTTACTAAATTAGAGCTTCCTAAAACATCATATATTGTTATTCTAGTTTGCATTTTATCTATTTTTCTGGGATGAGCAACTAAATGAATATGTACATTTTTGTTTACTGCAAATGTTCTTAATTTTTCCATTATGTCTTTTTGTTCTCTATATTCATCTGATGAAGTAGTATCTATTTGCATAAAATTGTCTAGCATAAATACTCTTACACCATATTTTTGTCTAACTTCCTCCATTGCTCTTAATAAAAAATCTATTGTCCTTTTTGCATTGTTGTTATATACAATTAAATTTTCACCATATAATTTATCTAACTTTGGTATTTGTTCATCTCTAACAAAATAATCAAAAACACAAGTTTCTTTTCCTTTTTGTAAAAATTGTTTTGAGTATATGTCTTTCTTATCTACAGTTTGTTTATATAAATTATTTTTGAAATCGTCTTTTGTTTGTTCTCCATTGAAATAAAAGACTTTTTCACCTTGTTGTATTGTTTGTTTTGTTATCATTGTCATTATTGTTGTTTTACCTGCATTAGTTTGTCCAGTCCATATTGTTATACATCCTAATTCAAAACCTTTTGTTAAATAGTCTAAATCTCTTATTCCAGAAAGTACCCTATCTTTACAATTTGTATTATATTTATAGTCTGAAAATTTATAGTATAATGGAGGAGTTAGTTCAGTCTTTTTCTTATTAAGTAATTCTGCTTTTTCTTGCTCTGTTAATGTATTAATCTCCACATCTTTGTATCTCCTCTCTACTTTTGTATAATTCTATTTTTTCATCATCTTTTGCATTTATAAAAATATCTATCAAATAATCAACGTATTGTTCTTTTGAATATGCTTTTGCTAACTCATATCCCTTTAAATTTGGTATTTTATTTTGCCAGTAGTGTAATTTATCACATAAATTACTTAAAGTTGTTTTAAACCAATTCTCAATTGCCTGTTGTATTTTTCTTTCTTCATCTTTCTGTTTTTTTAAGTATTTTTTTAAATCTGGTGATATTTTTTCATCTTCTGGTAAATTAAAATCTGATGTGAGTATTTTCATTGAATCTATTAAATCTGCATTGTAATATCTTCCAACAAAATCCATTATATCTCCATGCCAGTTTTCTCCAAAATCATGAAATCCTGCATTGTCATCTACCATAAATGATGCTGTTCTTTCATTTCTCCAAGGAGATTTATACCAAATTTTATCTCTTGTAGTTTTATCTGGATTTCCTAAATAATATCTTGCCACCAAAGTTGGTTTTAATAATTCTTTTATTTCTTTAGGATTATTCATTTTCTAATATCTCCTTTATTTTCTTTTCCCAACCTTCTGGATTTTCTCTATAATAACTTGCATATTCGTATATTGCCTCATTAAAAAATGTTGAACCCATTTTAATGTACTGTTTTTCTGTTTTGTTTTTCTTTATATTGCATTGATAAATTCTTATTGCATACCACATTTCTGGATTTGTTAGTTTTTCTGTTTTACCAGCATAGGACTTTCCATTTATCCAAGCCTTATAATGATTAAATGCTTGATTTTTACCATCTTTTCTAGGATATATTTTCCATAGTTTATTAAAGTCTTCTGCTAAAGAGGAACATATATTATTTTTATCTGTGTTTATATCTGGTATAGGTTTGACATTTTCGGCACTTCCATTTGCCTTTTGGGGCAAATCCATTTGACTATTTTGTAAAATGGAATATCCTTTGTCCGTAATTGCATACCATAAAGTTCTGTCATATGATAATTTATTATAATTTCCTTTTATTATTAAATCTTCTTTTAATAGATTATCTAGTGTATTTCTTATTTGTTTTTCTGTTAAATATGGAAACAAATTAGAAAATGCTTTACAACTATTGTAGGTCCAAACATGTCCATCATATATATGCTTATTATTTGCTTTATTTTTTTCAATCCAAAAATACAAATTATTTAGCATTATCGCTTCTTTAATTCCGTATTTTGTAGCTATTTCTACGTTAAAACTATGTTCCATTAGACAACTCACCTCTTAAAAAGGCAAGTCATCATCTGGATAAATATCAGACATTTCATCGCTAGTTGTATTTTCTGTATTGTTATTTGAATATGTTTCTATTACATCAAAATCCATAACCATTATCTTGAATTTTTTTATAGTTTCTCCATCTTCATTTTGGTAAGAATAATGTGTTAAAAAACCATCTTTTATGTTTATTTTTGTGAAGTTGTCTAGTTCTACACCTTTTCTAAATCCTACTGTTATAAAGTTTTTTTCAAATGTTCCATCTTCTAATTTATTACTTGTTGTTGTGTAGTGCCCTGCATTGTTTTTATTTTTAAATATTATTTGTTCTCCTGTTATATTTAGCATTCTGCTACCTCACTTTCTAATTTAATACATTTATTTTCAAACTTTTTATATGCATCTAAATATATTTCGTTTTTATCTCCGTTATATGTAATTTCATAATACATTCCATCTTTTAAAGATGTACTTAATAATACCTTTCCATTTTGTAATGTTTTACATAGCCACACAATATATACCTCAAATTCTGGTATTTCATCTGTCTTGTCTAAATGTTCTATTGTATAATTTTTTACTAACTCTTTTGCTTTATTTATAAATTCTTGATTATTCATTCTATATTCCTCCTACATCAATATTTCTGCTTGAATTGCAGTTTTTACTTTTTCAAAATCTTCCACTTTTATTTTTCTTGGATTATCATAACCAAAATCTTGTGCTATTTTAACAACTACGTCTCCTCTTTGGTTTGCTTCTTTCATAAGTTCATCTAGTTGTTCTTTGTTTACTACTTTTGGTTGTTCTGTTGTTTTCATATTCGTTTCTAGCTGTTTTTTATTTGCTTGGGTATTAGTTATATTAGTTTGACTATTTTCTGCCTTAATTTGTCCTTTTGTTCCCCATTTGAATACAACTTTTTTTGTTCCACTATCTGATATTTCTATGTATTTTATTTTTTCTTTTTCATTATCAGTTTCTATATAACTTACAAACCAAGATTGAAAATTGTCTTTTAATTTGTAAAGTGTTTTGTCTCCCTTTTTTCCAGCTGGTACTGTTTCTGTCTTTATCCAAATAAATATTTTTGTATATAGTTCTCTACCAATTCCAACATTGAAACAAGCTCTTTTGAATGCATCTGATGCTTCACCTTTTTCTTTATCTCCAAATGCACTTTCAATTCCACAATCCTGTTTTTGTATCCACATTCCTGTTTTTTCGTCGTAAATCATTATTGAGCAATATAAATTGCCTTTTATTTCTGAATAACAATTTGCCCAACCCATTATTCCAAATGTTTCATCTAATATTCTCTTATCACAACGAGCATCTTTATATAACAATAATTGAACTCCTTTTTCTCCAACTTGTGCTACTTTACATTCAATTTCATCTGCTCTTAATGCTCTTATTTTTATATCTTCCATTTTCTCCTCCTATGCATTAATTTTTCTATTTTTGTTTAATATTCCATAATTCATATAAATAAATATTTTATCTTCATATGTATCTGTTAATTCTATCTGTGCATTAACTTCTTCACATTTATTAATTAACTTTTCTTTTTCTTTCTTTTTTTCATCATCAAGTTTATTAAGTTTTTCTCGTGTTTTTGTTGTAAACAATTCTCTATTTGTTTTAAATGTATAACTATCTGATATATCTTCTATTGGTATACCATTATCTTTCGAAAGAATTTCTTTTAGATGTGTATTTGCCTCATCTAACAACTTATGATATTCATCTTGTTCCACAATTTTTTCAATTTCTTTATCATATTTTGCATCAATTTTGTCTCTTTTTCTCTCAAAATAAATATTTAAAATATTAGGCTTTATAGCTTCCATTATTTATCTCCTTTCATGTGTTTTGGTTTAGTTGTTTTTATTTCTTCATCTTCTACTTCTAATTCAGCTAAAAACTTATTTGCTTTGTTTTTACTCATTCCGCAATAATGTTGAAAAAACGCTGTTAAGAAGCCTAACCTTTTGTTAAATTCATCATCTTCACATCTTTTTACAATTGTTTTTTCTCCATTGTCCCAAATTAGTACTGTTGCACCTTTGTTTATTATGTATTTTTTAGGCATTGGGACTTTTTTATTTTGATTTTTCGTATTATTTCCTTTAATAACTTTATTTAATTCATCTATAACCTTATCTGTATACAATGTTTCTTCTACATTAAAACTAATTGGATAATTTAATGATAATGGATTCATTTCTCTATTGTAACTAATACTGTGTATTCTTCCAGCTTCTTTGTATATATTATCATTCTCTTTATAATATATTTTAGAGTTTATAGTTTTTATTTCTCCCATTATTCTTCCTCCTCTTTATTCATATATTTTTCTTTATAATAGCTACAGAAATTACAGCAACTGCAATATCCTTCACTACATTTTTTGTCAATTCCTTCTCTTACTTCAATTTCATAATCGTTGCATATTTCTTCTATTTCTCCAGTATTTTTATCCATAACTTTGTATTCTAATTGGTTTAAATGTTTTTCAGCTTCTTCCAAATTGTCATAAACCTTTAATGCTCTTTTATTTGTTTTCTTTTTAACTGCATATTTATTGCCTTCATTAAATCTATTTTCTGGAGAACATATTGGTAATTCATCATCTGGTACATTTTCATATTTTGCTATTTCTTTAAATTTGTCTTTTATAAATATTTCTATTTCTTCAAATTCTTTGTCTGTAAATTCAAAAACTTTTTTATATACTGGATATTGTGGATAATTACTATCTATTTTTGCTTTAGTTTTACTATGGTCTTTGATTACTGCAACAATTTGTCCTTTTTCTACTTCAAATCCCATTTTTCTAAATGCCCAAGCATACATTAGTAGTTGTTTTCTATAATCATCCCAGTCATTATAAATGACTTTCCAAACTGAACAAGTTTTATAATCTGTTATCATTTTTTCTTTTGCATTATATAAGTCGGCTTGTCCAGAAAGTTTGTATCCGTTTTCTACTTCTTCTACAAAATGTTCTTCTTTAAATTCTGTGTCTTCTTCTTTGCTATCTTCTAAAACCTTATGTACTGCTGTTCCAAATATAAGCCATATCATATCTGCTACATCTTGCTCTATTTCATCGTTATGTCTTCTGGTTAATAATATTTCTCTTACATCTTTTAATATTGTTGTTACACTATATTGTTTATCTTTATATTGATATTCTCTTGTAACTGCATCTACAAAAGGTTGAGGAAGATTTAATTTATTTGTTATTTTCATAACTTTATCTCCTTTAACTTTTAAAGTATTTTTGTGTATTTGACTTTTTTATTTTTTTGTATTAAACTTATGTTAAGTTTATTTATATAAATTTTCTACGAAGAGTTAGATATTCGCACTATCTAATTCTTCAATTTTTTTAATGTATTTTTCTATTGCTAATTCTGCAACATTTTCAATTCCATTTTTCTTGTATGTATAATTCTTTAGTACACTACCTTTTCCAGTTGTCTTTTGATTGTTAATTTCTTGGATTTGTCTTAGAATTAAAATAAAATCTTCCAAATTTTCTTTGTTATTAGTAGCTTTATTTATAGAATTAGCTAAATTATTTAAAGATTTGTTAATTTTTTTATTTGAATTTTTTTTGAATATATTAAACATTTTTTTCACCTCCTTAATTAAAATAAATTAAGTCTTTTCTTAGTTGTATCTTATTTGTCTTTTTCTGTTTTTTCGTTATTTTCTGTTAAATCTTTGTTAAGTGCTTCTGTTATTGCTGAAATCATTGCAACACTAAATAAATCTTTTGCAACTTTTGATAATTTTTTGCTTTTGCTCTCTTTTATTTTTGAATATAATTCGTAACATAGAACAATAATATATAAAATTGTTGCTACTAATAGTGTTATACATATTGCATTAAACATATTTATTCCTCCCTTCATTTGTATTTTTATATATGTTAATTTTCATGATGTACTTTAAAATATTCCTTCAAGGCTTCTTCTTCCACAAAGTGTGTTTTGCCTTGTTTTTGTGAAGGAAAATCTGGACTACTAAATAATTTGTCTATTGTCTGCTTCCCCCAATATGGTATTTGTTCTAATAAATCTTTTTTGGTTAAAAGTTTCATAATTTTTTCCTTTCTTTTGCGTTTCGCAACTATTAGATTAAAAAAAATAATCATAAATTTCATCTTTTCCAATTTGTAATTGCTGGATTATATTATTTGCTTCATTTAAAGTAAAATTAGAATATCCATTAATTTTATCAGAAAATGTTGTGTAATTAATTCCTATCAAAGAAGCTATTTTTTTATATGTAATATTTTTTTCTCTCAATAATCCTTTTAATTTTGATAGTTCTTTAAATTTTCTTTTTTTCATCATAGCACCTCCTTTTGCGTTTCGCAACTATAATATATATTAAATATTTTTTATTGTCAATACCTTTTAGCAAAAAAAATAAAAAAAAATGTTGCATTACGAAAAACATTAGTGTATAATATAATAGAAGGCAGGTGATTATATGGAAGATAAAATTATTTTAAATGTATTTGCAACTAGACTATCATATTTGATAAAGAATAATAATACTGACATAAACAAATTGGTTTCTGATTTAGGTTTAAAAAGTAAAACTACCATTTATAGATATATGAATGGAGAAATGTCACCCAAAATAACAACAGTAAAAGTCATTGCAGATTTATATAATGTAAATCCAGTATGGTTAATGGGCTACGAGGTCCCTATGGCAAGACAAAATATAAAAGTTGATAATAATGTATTCCCTATGCCAGATAATGCAATTCCAATACCTGTTGTTGGCAAAATATCAGCTGGAATACCATTATTAGCAGTAGAAAATATTGTTAGATATGCTTATGCACCATCTTCACAGGTAAAACAAGGCTATACTTATTTTTATTTGACTGTTCAAGGTGATAGTATGAATTTAAAATTCCATGAAAGAGATATTATACTTGTTCAAAAACAATCAGATTTAGAAAACGATGAAATTGGTGTTATATTAATTAATGGTGAAGCGACTGTTAAGAAATACAAAAACGAAAATGGCTTAATCATATTACAACCTATGTCTACTAATCCAGAGCATCAAGTTCAAATATATAACCCAAAAGAAAAAGATATTAAAATTATTGGTAAGGTTATATCTTATCAAGGAACTGTTTAGGAGGTGTTATAATATGGCTTTAATTAAATGTCCAGAATGTAATAAAGAAATTAGTAATACTGCTAAAAAATGTCCTAATTGTGGATATAGTTTATCAACCAAAAGTATTAAGAATATATTAGTGCCTTTTTCTATTATTTTAATTGTTTTATTAATAATTGGATGTTTTATATTATATAATCATTCTCAGCCAATTTATCAATATAAAAAACAAGCCATATCAATATTAACAGAATATAAAAACAATACTATTTCTAACAAAGAAGCAAGAGAAAAATTAGACAATTTATGTTCTAAAATGTATGGTGAAAAAGACCCTAATAATATATTATTAGGACTTGAAATAGAAATTAATTCTATTTCATATAGTTTATTTAATGAATTAAGCAATACACAAATTGATAATTATATAAATGAAATTAAAAACAAATAAAAAGATAATGTGCTGTCCGCTAAAACAAACACATTATCAAATCAAATACACAATACTTCGAAAAGTACCTGTATGTTTATTATACATTATTATTAATAAATATGCAACTCTTTTTGAAGTAAAATCGAAAGGAGTTTTTATTATGAAAAAAGAAAGAACGAACAAAAATGTTAAAGTTAGAGGAAATGGAGAAGGTACAATTTATTTTAGTGAAGCATTAAACAAATATGTTGCACAATATGTAGAGCCTTCTACAGGTAAAAGAAAGACATTAACACAAAGGAAAAATGAAGGAAAAAAAGAATTTAAAGATAGATTTACAAAAGTTATGAATGATATTAATCAAGGGACTTATATAGCAAAAAGCAACGATACATTATTAAGTATAATTAAACATCATATTGACCAAAAATTTGATGATGGAATTTTATTAGATGCATCTTATAAAAGGAACTTAGAAACACTAGAGCAATTAAAAAAATGCTGTTCTAATTTCATCGAAAAACCTATTCAAAAAATTGTTGTTGAAGATATAGAAAAATCAAAAAAAGAAATGAGAGAAACATATAGTCAAAGTTGTATAGATAAAATGTGGGGATTGCTTAATAAAGCATTTAAATTAGCATATTCTCGTAGAAAAATAGTTTTTAATATTATGGAAGATGAATTATTGACTAAACCTTTTTCTAAAAAAGAAAAAAAGAAAGTTGAGGCTTTAACTATTCAAGAAGAAGAAAAATTAAATTCTATATTAAATGGTCCAGAAAGCAATCATGAATATACAGATATAGCAAAATTTCAATTAATTACTGGAATGAGAATAGGAGAAGTATTAGCTCGTTCAAAAAATAATATTGATTTAAAAAATAATACTATATTAGTAAACAACACTCTTACTAAAGATTTAAAAGATAAAACAATATTAGGTGAGCATACCAAAACATATAATAAGAAAACTGGAATAGATAGTGGCATTAGAACTTTAACCATTAATAATGAATTAAGAAAAATTATTAAAAAACAATTAGATAAAAAAATTACTAATATTTATAATTTGATTTTTTGGGATTACGAAAAAAATACATTTATTTCAAACGGAGAAATTAATTCTTGGTTAGATAGATTAAATAAGAAATATAATATTACTGATAAATCTTTGTCAACTCATGTTTTAAGGCATACAAGAATAACAAGATGGAAAGAAGCTGGTGTAGATATGAAAGTTATACAATATTGGGCAGGTCATGTTGAAGGAAGTAATATTACAGACGATGTTTATGTTTCTTTAACAGATGAACTTATAAAAAAAGAATTAGCAAAAATAAATTAAAATCCTACTGCATTAGTTTTGCATTAAAAAAATAAAATAAAACTCCGAAAATATTGATTTTTCAATACTTTCAGAGTTTTTTATTATGGCTCCTCTTGTTGGACTCGAACCAACGACCTATCGGTTACTGCACCACACTAATTTTCATTAGCATTATATTTTAATATAATTTGTAGTCTGGACTTTCTCTTTACCATATCTTTCGACTTAGGTAGGTGGTGTAAAGTCTCTACACATAGCTTTCGCCTTGCTCGGTATTGTCTTCAGCATTACCTGTTAAGAGTTTCACCGACTTAGCCACCTTTTCATCTATAAGTTTCCTTATAGAGCTGCTAACTTTTTAGTCTTGCGACTTGCTCGACAGCCGAGCGCTCTACCAACTGAGCTAAAGAGGAATTTATATAAAATCTGGCGACAACCTATCTTCCCAGCAGGGTAACCCACAAGTATTTTCGGCACATTCAGGCTTGACTTCTGTGTTCGGAATGGGAACAGGTATTACCCTAAATGTCATCGTTACCAGAAAATTGATAACTTATTTTTTGTACTTTTGAATTATACTATATATAATTTCTTTTTTCAAGTACTTTTTAATATTTTTTCCAACTTTTTTTATTTTATTCAATTTTTATAGTGTTTAAGCACACTCAAAAATACATAGATGAAAATTTTTGTTTTAGGATTCTGTTCCGATTACTTTTTAACTTAACTTTTATGGTTAAGCCCTCGATTTATTAGTATTGGTCAGCTTAATACATTACTGTACTTACACCTCCAACCTATCAACCACATAGTCTACGTGGAATCTTACTACCTTATGGTATGGGATATCTTATCTTAGGGTGGGCTTCACACTTAGATGCTTTCAGCGTTTATCCCTTCCATACTTAGCTACTCAGCCATGCCATTGGTATGACAACTGATGCACCATCGGTATGTCCATCCTGGTCCTCTCGTACTAAGGACAGCTCCTTTCAAATATCCTCCGCCTGCGACAGATAAGGACCGAACTGTCTCACGACGTTCTGAACCCAGCTCGCGTACCACTTTAATGGGCGAACAGCCCAACCCTTGGGACCTACTTCAGCCCCAGGATGTGATGAGCCGACATCGAGGTGCCAAACCTCCCCGTCGATGTGAACTCTTGGGGGAGATAAGCCTGTTATCCCCAGGGTAACTTTTGTCCGTTGAGCGACGGCATTTCCACTCACTACCGCCGGATCACTAAGACCTACTTTCGTATCTGGTCGACTTGTCAGTCTCTCAGTTAAGCTTCCTTCTGCCTTTGCACTCTTTCGCACGATTTCTGTCCGTGCTGAGGAAACCTTTGCGCGCCTCCGTTACTCTTTTGGAGGCGACCGCCCCAGTCAAACTGCCCACCTGACATTGTCCCCCAGCCGGTTTACGACTGATGGTTAGAATTTCAATAACTTAAGGGTGGTATCCCAAGGGTGACTCCTCATAAGCTGACGCCTATGACTCATTGTCTCCCACCTATCCTGTACATAAATTATCGAAACCCAGTATCAAGCTACAGTAAAGCTCCATGGGGTCTTTCTGTCTTGTCGCAGGTAACTAGCATCTTCACTAGTACTACAATTTCGCCGAGTACATTGTCGAGACAGCGCCCAAATCATTACGCCTTTCGTGCGGGTCAGAACTTACCTGACAAGGAATTTCGCTACCTTAGGACCGTTATAGTTACGGCCGCCGTTCACTGGGGCTTTGGTTCAAAGCTTCTCCACAAGGGATAACCCTTCCCCTTAACCTTCCAGCACTGGGCAGGCGTCAGCTCCTATACTTCATCTTTCGATTTAGCAGAAACCTGTGTTTTTGTTAAACAGTTGCTTGGGCCTCTTCTCTGCGACCTAATTTTATTTTGGTACCCCTTCTCCCTAAGTTACGGGGTTAGTTTGCCGAGTTCCTTAACAATGCTTCTCTCGCTCATCTTAGGATCTTCTCCTCATCTACCTGTGTCGGTTTGCGGTACGGGCACCTATATACAATACCCACAAGCTTTTCTCGCCAGTGTGCTTCTTGAGAATTCGTTACTTTATTTTCACTATATCTTTCGATACGAGTTTTTCCTCTTCCTCGCTTCTCTTCCACTCCTGTGTCCCTTGTGTTTTTTAAGTATATCGGTGGTGCAGGAATTTCTACCTGCTGTCCATCGGCTACGCCTTTCGGCCTCACCTTAGGTCCCGACTTACCCTGGGCGGACGAACCTTCCCCAGGAAACCTTAGACTTTCGATGGCATGGATTCTCACCATGCTTTCGCTACTTATTCCGGCATTCTCTCTTCTGCTTCGTCCAGCAGTCCTTTCGGTCTACCTTCGTCCTACTACAGAATGCTCCTCTACCACTCATGATTACTCATGAATCCGCAATTTCGGTGTATAGTTTAGCCCCGGTAATTTTCCGCGCAACTTCACTCGACCAGTGAGCTATTACGCACTCTTTAAATGAATGGCTGCTTCTAAGCCAACATCCTGGTTGTTTACGCAAAATCACATCGTTTTCCACTTAACTATATCTTTGGGACCTTAATTGACGATCTGGGCTCTTTCCCTTTTGACCATGGAACTTAGCTCCCACAGTCTGACTCCTGTTCTTACACACATGGTATTCGGAGTTTGATAGAGTTCGGTAACCTGGTTTGGCCCCTAGCTCCTTCAGTGCTCTACCCCCACATGCTACTAAACAAGGCTAGTCCTAAAACTATTTCGAGGAGAACCAGCTATCTCCGAGTTCGATTGGAATTTCTCCGCTATCCACAGTTCATCCCGAAGCTTTTTAACGCTTATGGGTTCGGTCCTCCACTTGATTTTACTCAAGCTTCAACCTGACCATGGATAGGTCACCCGGTTTCGGGTCTATTTCATATGACTTATTCGCCCTTTTCAGACTCGATTTCTCTTCGGCTTCGTACCTGAAGTACTTAACCTTGCCATATAAAATAACTCGCCGGACCGTTCTACAAAAAGTACGATATTGCACTTTAACGTGCTCTATCTGCTTGTAAACATAGGGTTTCAGGTTCTTTTTCACTCCCCTCCCGGGGTTCTTTTCACCTTTCCCTCACGGTACTGCTTCACTA